>PBRS01000027.1 GCA_002726005.1 Rhodobiaceae bacterium | reverse complement strand
CATTATTACTACTATCATCATCATCATCAATCTGAATTATAACCTCTGATACACTCTCAAATTCTTCCAATAATTGAGCTCTTTGAGCCTCAACCATAAAAGGCTTCCCCTTTTTTCTTGCTAACCATTTATCACTATTTAGGAGTATTATGACATTTTCTGAGATTCTTTTTGCATCCTTAATCATTGCTAAATGACCAATATGTACTGGATCAAAACCTCCGCTTAGCAATGCATAATCATAATCTTTTGACATAAAAAGTTTTCCTGTTCTTGTTTAATAAAAAGTTATATTAAACTAAAATAATAATCCAATGTATTATTGACATAATTGCCACTAAGTTTTAGCTTCCGAGCGAAAGGTCAGTCATGAAAGTTAGAAACTCATTAAAATCCCTAAGAGGAAGACATAGAGATAATCGACTTATAAGAAGAAAAGGTCGTCACTATGTGATTAACAAAACAAATAAAAGATTTAAGGCTAGACAAGGCTAACTAATCTATTTTTATTACTCTAATTAAGTTTGTTGTACCAAGCTTTTTTAAGGGTAAACCAGCAGTAATTACCATTTTTTCACCTTTTTTGATAATTTTCTCTTTTTTTGAATAAGCTTTAGTCATTTTGATCATCTGCTCTAAATTATTAGCATCTTTTTGAACGATGCATTTTACTCCCCAAACTAAGGTAAGTTTTCTTGCGGTTTCTATTATAGGTGTAACAGTTAAAATCATTTGTTTTGGTCTAACCCTTGAAACTTTAATTCCTGTTGAACCTGACTCAGTATAGCAAACAATTATAGGTGAGTTTAATTCTGAAGCTAGCGATCTTGCTGCTGTTGCTATTGCATCAGGAGTACTATCAGGGGTTTCTTCAAGTTGAGCAGATAAAATTGATGAATAATTTGGATTTTTCTCAACGCTGTGTGCAATTTTATCCATCATTTTGACAGCTAATTCTGGATTATCGCCGATAGCAGATTCTGCTGATAACATAACTGCATCAGATCCCTCAAAAACTGCAGTAGCAACATCTGAAACTTCAGCGCGTGTTGGCGTTTTAGAGGTTATCATAGACTCAAGCATTTGTGTTGATACAACAACAGGTTTCCCTTGCATTCTTGCTTCTCTAATAATTCTTTTTTGCCAAGTAGGAACATCTTGGATTGGCAACTCAACTCCAAGATCTCCTCTAGCTATCATAAGGCCATCAGCTAATTCAGTAATTTTATTGATATGATTTAACGCAGTGGGTTTTTCAATCTTTGCCATTATAGAAACATTTTTTTTACAAATTTTTCTTAAGTCGTTAATATCTTCTGGTGACTGTATAAATGACAAAGCAATCCAATCAACGCCAAGCTCTATACCTTTTTTGACATTTTTTTTATCTGTTGATGTTAATGCGGAATTCTTTAAAACTGTTTCAGGTAAATTTATACCTTTTTTACTTTTTAATACTCCTTCTGAAATAACTTTTGTCTCAATAATATTTTTGGAAACTTTTAATACTTTTAATTTTATTTTGCCATCATCTATAAATATTGGATGATTTACTCTAACGCTCTTGAAAACCTTTTCTTCTGGTAATGGAACTTCATTTGGTTTTGAGCTTTTTTTATTATTTATTAGTAAAAGTTTTTGACCTCTTTTAAGAGGCATATTATTTTCTATTTCACCTATCCTTAGTTTAGGGCCCTGTAAATCAATTAATATCCCAATTGGTTTCTTTAATTTTTTCTCTACTTCCCTAATATTTTCTATATAATTTTTAAATTGAAAGTCTGTTATATGAGAACAATTAATCCTAAAAGCATCAACTCCGCTTAAAATAAGTTTTTCAATTTTGGTAATTTTTTCGGAAGAGGGACCTATAGTTGCAAGAATTTTAGTTTTTCTATAATTTTTAATCATTATTTATGCATATAGAGCGCTTCTATTAAAATTAAAACTTATTTAGTAAAGATTTATTAAAAATGAATAAAGAAAAAGAAAATATTATTAAAAAAATAGGTGTTTGCGAAGACTATTTAGTAATCTGTGATCATGCGTCCAACAATATGCCATTAGAATATGGGAATTTAGGTATTTCAAAAAAAGATCTTGAAAGTCATAGAGCTTTTGACCTTGGAGCTTCTGAGGTTGCAAGTGAATTATCAAACTTATTAAATTGTAATCTTGTTATGGCTAATTTTTCAAGATTATTAATTGATCCGAATAGAGGAAAAGATGACCCAACATTAATACCTAAACTTTCAGAGGGTAAAATTATTAAAGGAAATGCAAATATTTCAATGTCTGAAGATGATATGGAAAGGAGTAAACGTATCCATCTGTTTTATCTACCTTATCATAAACAAATTAATAGGTTTATAAACAAATCATTAGATAATGGAAGAATACCTAAAATATTATCTATTCATAGTTTCACTCCGATTTGGAAGGGAAAGAAAAGAGAAATTGATGTCGGTATTTTATGGGATAAAGACGATCGGTTGTCTAAAATTTTTCTTAATTCTTTAAAAAATATAAAGTTGGGCGATAATAAGCCATACAGCGGAAGATTAAAGAATGACACATTATACAAACATGCTACAAGCCATGGTATTCCTCATGTTCTTATTGAGCTTCGTCAGGATTTATTAAAAAAAGAGAAAGATAAGTTGCAGTGGGCAAAAAAAATTCATAATGTTTTAAAAGAAAATGAAAAAAACATAAAATCATTTTCTCTAAAGAAATATGGTTCTTATACTTTTAAGGGAGAATAAGATGTCTAATGAATTAAATAAAATTGAAGCAGCGGTTTTTAGAAGAGTAATTAATCATTTTAAAGAAAACACTGAAGTTCAAAATATTGATGTTATGGAAACTGCTGGATTCTGCAGAAATTGTTTATCCAGATGGTACCGAGAAGAGGCTAAAGATTTAGGTATCGAAATAACTGAAGATGCATCAAAAGAAATTATTTATGGAATGCCCTATAAAGAATGGAAAGAAAAATTTCAAAAATAATTCATTATTAAACTTTTATCAAAATAGAAAAAAAACACTAGAAATCATAGACTTAATATCGTAACACTGTGTTTTAAAAATTTAGAAATTAAACATGATTATATCCGCATTAAAAGAAAGAAATCATAACGAAAAAAGAGTGGCTATAGTTCCAGATGTAGTTAAAAAGCTTGTTAATGATGGTCATCAAGTCCTTATTGAAGCAGGAGCTGGAGAGCAAAGCTTTTTTTCAGATCAATCTTATAAAGAGTCTGGAGCTGAGATATTAAACTTGGATGATATAGTTTCTAAAACAGATATATTATTGGTAGTTGATCTTCCGTCAGATGAAATTTTATCCAAAGTAAAAGATAATTCAAATATAATTGGTCTGTTAAACCCGTATGATAATAAAGATAGTTTTGTTAACTTTAAGAGCAAATCTATTTCTGCTTTTTCAATGGAATTAATTCCTAGGATTACAAGAGCACAATCAATGGATGTTTTATCCTCACAAGCCAACTTATCTGGATATAGGGCTGTAATTAATGCTACATCACTATATTCAAAATCTATGGCAATGATGATGACTGCAGCAGGAACTGTAGCTCCTGCAAAAGTATTTGTTATGGGAGTTGGTGTTGCTGGTCTACAAGCTATAGCTACTGCTAAAAGACTTGGCGCAGTAGTTTCTGCAACAGATGTAAGACGTGCAGCTGCTGAGCAATGTGAAAGTCTCGGAGCATCATTTATTATGGTTGATGATGAGGATGATGCGGAAGACGATTCTGGTTATGCAAAAGAAATGTCTGATGAATATAAAGAAAAACAGAGACAATTAATTTCCAACCATGTTAAGCAACAAGATATTATTATTTGCTCCGCATTAATNCCNGGNAAACAAGCNCCAACTTTNCTAGATGATNATGCAGTTAAAAGNATGAANCCTGGATCAATTATAATCGATATGGCAATNGAACGNGGTGGNAATTGTACTTTATCAANATCTGGAGAAATAGNTGATATTNATGGTGTTTCNATTGTTGGAGATATTTCGTTAATTAATGGGATATCGCCTGACGCATCAAATTTNTTTTCTAAAAATTTACATGCCTTTCTCGATATTTTAATTGATAAAGAAAGTAAGAATATTGTTTTTGATGATGAAATAGCAAAAGATGCTGCGATAACGATTAATGGTGAGTTATCAGAGAAATTTAAAAATTAGGATAAATTATGGATATTAGCCCAATAGTTTTTTATGGAAGTATTTTTGTTTTGGCAATTTTTGTTGGTTACTATGTTGTGTGGTCGGTTACACCAGCTTTACATACACCTCTTATGTCGGTAACAAATGCAATTTCAGCCGTAATTATTGTTGGAGCAATAATTGCAATAGGAACAGAATCTTCTGGATCATTAAGCATGGTTTCGAAAATAGTTTCTTTTTTTGCATTAATTTTTGCTTCGATAAATATATTTGGCGGATTCCTTGTAACTCAGAGAATGTTAGCTATGTATAAGAAAAAAGGTAAAAAAGATGACTAATGATCTTACAACAATTTTATACCTTTTATCAGGTGTTCTATTTATTTTAGCAATTAGAGGACTTTCCTCACCAGATACAGCAAGGACAGGAAATTATCTTGGTATATCAGGTATGGCAATTGCGTTTATTGTTACTATTGTAAACTTAGACCAAAATAATCTTATAAACTGGTTACTAATTATATCTGGGATATCTATAGGTGGTTTAATAGGAACGTATTTGTCAAAAAGAGTTGCTATGACAGATATGCCTCAAATGGTTGCTGCTCTTAATTCAATGGGGGGCATGTCAGCAGTTCTTGTCGCTTGGGCTGCCTTTTTATCTCCTGGATCATTTGGTTTGCTCATAAATGGTTTCATCAATACATCAAGTATTATTCAGATGCTTTTAGGTATTTTAGTGGGTGCTATAACTTTCTCTGGATCTGTCATTGCTTTCTTGAAATTGCAAGGTTTAATGACCGGTTCACCTATAATCTTACCTTTTCGACATATTATAAATATTTTAATTTTTATAACTATTCTAGGGTTATCTACCTCTATGGTTTTAGATACAACTGGTTCACATACATTTCTATTCTTACTAGTAACAATTTTATCTTTATTATTAGGACTATTGCTTATAATTCCTATCGGTGGAGCAGATATGCCAGTAGTTATTTCTATGCTAAATTCTTACTCTGGATTTGCAGCAGCAATTATTGGCTTTACTCTTGGTAATATGGCTTTGGTCATTACTGGAGCTTTAGTTGGATCATCTGGAGCAATTTTGTCATACATAATGTGTGCAGCCATGAATCGATCATTTTTCTCAGTAATAATGGGTGGTTTTGGAGATGAAGCAACTTCAACACAATCAAATGAAAATAGACCTGTAAAAATTGGCTCCTCTGATGATGCAGCTTTTATTCTTAAAAATGCTAGTTCAGTTATTATAATTCCTGGATATGGTATGGCTGTTGCGAGAGCTCAAAATGCACTTAAAGAGATGTCCGATAAACTTAAGGCTATGGGTATAAAGGTATCATATGCAATTCATCCCGTAGCTGGAAGAATGCCTGGTCATATGAATGTTTTACTTGCAGAAGCAGATGTACCATATGAAGAAATATTTGAATTAAGTGAAATAAATTCTAGCTTTCCACAAGCTGATGTGGCTTTTGTTATTGGAGCAAATGATGTAACTAATCCTGCAGCAAAAAATGACACTCAAAGCCCAATTTATGGTATGCCAATTTTAGAAGTAGAAAACGCTAAAACAGTTCTTTTTGTAAAAAGAAGTCTGGGAATAGGTTATGCAGGAATCGACAATGAGCTATTCTATCGTGATAACACAATGATGCTTTTAGCAGATGCTAAGAAAATGGTTGAAGATATATCTATAAGTTTATAGTAGATTAAAAATCTCTGAAAGAAGGCTGCTTTTTCATAGGAATAAGACCTTCTCTCATAGCTCTCTTTCTTGATAGTTTACGAGCTCTTCTTATTGCCTCTGATTTTTCTCTAGCCTTTTTCTCTGAAGGTTTTTCATAACTATTTCTTAGTTTCACTTCACGGAACACACCTTCACGTTGCATTTTCTTTTTAAGAACGCGAATAGCTTGCTCTACATTATTGTCTCTGACAGAAACTTCCATATTAATTTAAACCTTTTTAAGATTGGCTATGTGATATCAAATGTTTTTGAAAATGTCCAGTTTTGTTAGCTTTTTTATGAATCTGATATTTATCAGGCTTTCTTATCTTTTATATAAGTTAAATGTCCCATTTTTCTGCCATTTTTAATTTCATTTTTATGATAAAGATGAATATTCACATCACTATTAGATTTTTTATTTATCCAGTCATTTATTTCGCTACCAATCAGGTTAACCATATGGCATTCATTTAATAATTTAGGTTGAGTGATTTTTATACCAGATACTGCCTGCATATGGATTTTAAATTGACTTGATGAGCATCCTTCAATAGTCCAATGACCGGAATTGTGAACTCTTGGAGCTATTTCATTAACAAGAATATTTTCTTTTGTTTTAAAAAACTCAACAGTCAGTACGCCTACATGATCTAAATTAGAAATAATTTTTCTGGTAATTTCTCTTGCATGTTCTTCAAGATCATTTGGAAGATCTAAAGGAGCATATGTGTGCTTAAGGATATGATTTTCATGAATATTTCTAGCTAAAGGAAAATGAAAGACATTACCAAAAACATCTCTACAACTAACTTGTGAGAATTCAAATTCAAAAGGTATTTTTTTTTCAATAATTGATTGATTAAATAATGATGAAATATTTTTATCAAAATTAGTTTTTTGATTTACGCTAATTTGACCTTTTCCATCATAACCAAATCTTCTAGTTTTAATAATTGCATTTCCAAAATTTGAAATTGAATAATTGAAATCTTCTTCATTTTTTAATTCTTTGTAAGGTGCGTAAGGAATATTAAGTTTTTCTAGAAGTTTTCTTTCTATTAGTCTGTCTTGAGTGTGTTCTAGACTCTTTATGCCTGGTCTTAATTTATTATCATTAATTAATTCAAGTGTTTCTTTTGGAATATTCTCGAATTCATAGGTAATTATATCTACAGAATTGCTAAAATTAATAATTTCTTTCTCATTTAAATAATCTTCACATGTAAACTGGTTAGAATAGTGTTTAGCAGGAGAATCTTCATCTGGGCAATATATATGTGTATTAATACCTATTTCCTTGGAAGCCTGACAAAGCATCATCCCAAGTTGTCCGCCACCTAGAATTCCAATCGATAATTCTTTATTCATTTGGTTTTAATGGAACATTATCTGTTAAGTTCTTTTTCCATTTTTCTAACTTTTTAAGATAAGATTTATTGCTCACAGATATAATTGAAAGAGCAAGAATTGCAGAATTTTTTGCGCCCGGATCTCCAATTGCTAGTGTTCCAACTGGAACACCTGCAGGCATTTGAGCAATAGATAATAAACTGTCAATTCCTTTAAGAGCTTTACTTTCAATGGGAACACCTAAGACAGGGAGTGATGTCAAAGAAGCTATCATGCCAGGAAGATGTGCAGCACCTCCTGCACCAGCTATTATAACTTTAATTCCTCTTTTTTGAGCCTTCTTTGCATAATTATATAGTCTTTCAGGAGTACGGTGGGCTGAAACAACTTTCTTTTCAAAGGGAATATTTAGTTCCTCTAAAAAGATTGCAGCATTCTTCATTGTAGACCAATCTGATTGACTACCCATAACGATTGAAATTAATTTTTTTTCTTTTGATTTAGCGGCCAATATTAACCTATTTCATAATTAGTCATTTTTAAGTTCTTGAAGTTTTGCAAAAACGCTATCGCTATCATATTCTTTATTTTCTTCAGTACTATCTGCTGAGTCATTATTTTCTGCAGCATTTTCTGCTGAGTCATTATTTTCTTCAGCATTATCTTCAGAGTCATTACTTTCTTCAAGATTAATTTCATTGCTTACGGCTTCGTTATTTATAGGATTTTCACTTTCATCTATTTCAGAAAGAGTTGTTGATTCTAGATTTTCTTTTTCTTCCTTCTTTTTTTTGTTTTCTATTCTTTTTGATGCTTTTTGAACTTCCTTATCTAAGTCTATTTGAGTACACAATCCATTCGATACAGGGTCTACCGGGTTTAGATATGCAGAATTCCAATGTGTTCTATCCCTTATTGATTGAATAGTATTTTTGGTAGTTCCAATAAGTCTTGATATTTGTGCATCAAGAAGTTCTGGATGATTTCTAACAAGCCAAAAAATTGCATCAGGACGGTCTTGTCTTTTTGATAATGGTGTATATCTTTTTCCAACTCTTCTCTCAGCTTTTGGGAGGTCTTCCTTTTTTTCTATACCATGTAGTTTTTTATCTGGATCTTCCTGGCAGTTTTCTATTTCGGCTCTTGTTAACTGACCTGCAGCAATGGGATCAGCCCCTCTAATTCCTCTTGCAACATCACCATCAGCAATACCTTTTACTTCTAATAAGTGAAGATCACAGAAATCAGCAATTTGTTCAAAGGTTAGAACAGTATTATCCAATAACCATACTGCTGTAGCTTTTGGCATTAGTGGTTGAGGCATTATTTTCTCCTAAATAATTTATAAATTAAAAAGTAGTCTATATACGATAAATCATAAATTGTAAAAGTTCTATAGATTAAGAATATCTTTGATTTTATAATTGTTTTATATTTTCATGATTTAATAAGGAATAATTATGAATGATGAAGTTAAGAAAAAAATATCTTTAATTGATGAATTGATGGTTGAGGATATTAATAATCTTTCAATAAATGAACTTGAAGAAAATATATCTGTTTTAAAGATGGTTATTGATAAATATTCTAAAAAAATTAAAGAAAAGAAGTTATCTCAGGATAAAGCAGAAAGTATCTTTAAATAATAATATATTAACTGTTTGTATTTTCTTCAGCAGGAGCTTCTTCAGCAGGAGCTTCTTCAGCAGGAGCTTCTTCAGCAGGA
>PBRS01000026.1 GCA_002726005.1 Rhodobiaceae bacterium | reverse complement strand
TCAGATCTTTTTCCAGTCGAAAAAAGAAGCTTTCCAATGAGTATATATCTAATGGGTCCTTATATTGGCCAAGGCCTATCTCTTCTATTTGGAGCTCAAATTTTAAGAATTTATAATGAACCTGTAACTTTATTTGAAAGTATCATTGTACAACCATGGCAAATTATATTTCTTATAATTGCAGTTCCAGGTGTTATTTTAGGTTTGTTTATGTTTGCTCTTAGAGACCCTGAAAGAAAAGAAGTATTAGTTAGTGAAGAAGGGGACAAAGATAGCATTCAAGAGGTTTTTTCTTATGTAATTAAGAATATTGGAGCCTATATGCCTCTCTTGATTGGGTCAGCTTTTATTGTTGTTCTTTTATATGGTGTTCAATCTTGGGTGCCCACTTTCTTACATAGAATTCATGGTTGGGAGCATACAAGAATTGGCGATCAATATGGGTTAGTTGCATTATTTGCAGGGTCTTTAGGAGTTATTTCTGGACCAATGGTTGAAAAATATTTAACAAAATTAAATTTTAATGCGGCAACAATAGTTGTTTGTATTATTACTGCAATCGCTCTAACGATTATAGGGCCTATTACATTTTTGAGTTTGAGCTCTGATGTTGTTTTAATTGGTATATTTGTAACAAGTTTCTTTATTACTCTTCCTTTAGCTTTATTTGCCACATCTCTACAAAATATTACACCTAATCAATATAGAGGGGTTGTATCAGGGCTATATGTCTTTACTGTCAATATTACTGGCTATGGATTAGGTCCAATGGCGGTGGCATTTTTTACTGATAAAGTTTTTAAGAGTGAAATGGCAATAGATCTTTCAATGGCAACAATGTTTCTTATCTGTGGTCCAATTTCATTTCTTATTTTTTATTTTGGGCGAAAGCCATTTGCTAAAGCTTTAGTTCTAAAGAGTTCATAAAATATACTTTTTATTTCTTTAACTGGTATTTTTCTAATAGAATAATTTTAATATTTTATATGGAGTAAATGATGACAAAAGTTGACCTTGATGAAGACAAACTAATGGAATTAACGGGTAAGGTTTTTGAAAATGTTTCTGCTGCAGGAAGCTTATTAGTTGCATACATTGGAGATCAAGCAGGTGTTTACTCTGCTTTAGATGAACACGGTCCATGCTCAGCTGAAGAGCTTTCATCTAAAACAAAACTTGATGAAAGATACTTATTAGAATGGTTATCTGCTAATGCAGCAATGGGCTATATTACATATCATGAAGACAGCCATCAATTTAGCTTAACTCCAGAGCAGGCTGCTATTTTTGCTCATGAGGGCGAACCCACATGTATGCAAGGACTTTTCCAGGGTATTGTTGCCCAATATGCTACTCATGATGTTGCATTAGATGTATTCAAAACTGGTAGAGGAAGACCATGGGAGGAACACCACGAGTGCTGTTTCTGTGGTACTGATAGATTCTTTAGACCTATTTATGTGACTAATCTTTTAGAAAATTGGATACCATCTCTTGATGGAGTTCAGGAAAAACTTGAAGCCGGAGCAACAGTAGCTGATATAGGTTGTGGTTTGGGCTCTTCATCAATTCTTATGGCAAAAACTTTTCCGAATTCTAAAATATATGGATATGATTTTCATGAACCTTCAATTATTAAAGCAAGAGAAAAAGCAGAGATAGAAGGGGTCACTAATATAGAATTTGCCGTTTCTGATGCGAAAAATATACCTGAAAAAGGGTATGACTTTGCATGCATATTTGATGCTTTACACGATATGGGCGATCCTGTTGGAGTATCAAAGGCTATTTTAAATACTCTTAATGATGATGGCACTTTTATGCTTGTTGAACCATTTGCTAATGATGAATTAAAGGATAATCTGAATTCACAATCTGGACTTTACTATTCTTTTTCAACTTTAATATGTGTTCCTACATCAAGAGCGCAAGAAGTTGGTTTACAACTTGGCGCTCAAGCCGGAGAGAAAAGGTTACGTTCAGTTCTCAATGAGGCAGGTTTTGAAAATATTGAAAGACGATGCCTTGATATTGAGTCAAATATTGTTCTGGAAGCTAAAGCTTAATTTAGGATAGTTCTCTAGCAATTTCCGAGGCAAAGTAGGTTAATACACAATCTGCCCCAGCTCTTTTGAATGATAAAAGTGATTCTTTGATGACATCATTGTTTAGTAGCCCAGAGTCGACAGCATGTTTAAGCATTGAATATTCACCGCTTACTTGATAAGCAAAAGTTGGAACCTTAAACTCATCTTTGACAGCCTTGATAACATCGAGGTAGGGCATTCCAGGCTTAACCATAACAATGTCAGCTCCTTCTTGAATATCAAGAGCAACCTCATGCAAAGCCTCATTAATATTTCCAACGGGCATTTGATAAGTATCTTTAGTTTTGTTACCAAAAAATTTTGCTGACTCTACTGCATCTTTAAATGGACCATAAAACTTTGAACTAAATTTTGCTGAGTAAGCAAGTATGAGTGTATTTATAAAATCATTTTGTTCTAGAGCATCTCTGATAATTTTTATTCTACCATCCATCATATCTGATGGTGCAATCATATCAGTTCCTGCCTTTGCTAAAACAATTGCTTGCTCTCTTAAAACTGGAAGAGTTAAGTCGTTATCAACATCTCCTGTTTCATCAAGTAGACCATCATGACCATGATCGGTATATGGATCGAGCGCTACATCAGCTATAATTAAAAGCTCAGGAAAACTTTTCTTAATCGAAGATATAGCCTGACAAATAAAATTATCTTCTATTGTAGCTTGTGAACCAATTTCATCTTTCTTTTCTTCATTAATGACTGGAAAAACTGCTACAGACTTTATTCCTAATTCGACGATTTTACCAATTTCATCAATTAAGATATCAAGACCAATTCTATTAATTCCTGGCATTGTCTTAATAGCCTCATTTCCAGATAAATCTTCTTTTATAAATATTGGCTGTATAAGATCTGATTTCGATAAATTTGTTTCAGCTAGCATTTCTCTAAGACCGGAACTTTTTCTAATTCTTCGCATTCTTGTATCTGGAAATGTTCTTTCTATTTTCATCATTCTTTAATTTTTTATATCAGTTAGGGATAGTTTTTAATGGTGGAGCCAGACGGGATCGAACCGACGACCTCCTGCTTGCAAAGCAGGCGCTCTCCCAACTGAGCTATGGCCCCACAAATGAATAAGCCTTTATAAATTAACAAAGCTATGATCTCAATAAAAAATTAACCCCTTAAAAAGACAGGAAAGTTATTCTGTGAGTCTTCTATTGAAAACTTGTACCCTTCTTCAGAAAAAGAAGCTATATCCTTTTCTTTATTTATTTTATTTTTTACTAACCAAGAAGCCATATATCCTCTAGCTTTCTTTGCATAAAAACTAATTATCTTATATTTTCCATCTTTACCTTTATCCTTAAAGATAGGAGCAATAACATTTACATCATTNGATAAAGACTTAACTGAGTCATAATATTCATTAGATGCTAGGTTGATTAAAGTTTTAGACTTNATTTTCTTTAATTCTTTTTCAATTTCTTCTGAAATATCNTTCCCCCAAAAATCATATAAATCTGATCCTTTTTTTGTTTTTAGCTTAGTNCCCATTTCTAATCTATATGGTTCGATAATATCTAAAGGCTTTAGAATGCCATATAAACCAGATAGAATTCTTAAATGTTTTTGTGCAAAGTTAGTGTCTTTTTTTGAAAAGCTTTCTATGTCCAAACCTTGGTAAACATCGCCTTTAAATACATAAATAGATTGTTTTGAATTATCTGAAGGTTTTTTTTGTGCTTTCCATGCTTGATATCTCTCAACATTTAGTGATGTTAGCTTATCACTCAATTTCATCAATTTAGATATCTCGTTGGGATTCTTCTTTTTTAGTTCACCTATCAAATCCTTTGATTTATTAAGAAACACAGGCGATGAATAATCATCAATATTCTTTGATGAAGAGTAATCTAGAGTTTTTGCTGGTGAAAGAACAATTATCATTTCAAATCCTATTTTTAATATAATATATAGCGAGAATAATATGTTTAAAAGACTTTCTAGTAAATTCAAATTTATAGGTCTTTTTACCGCATATTTTGTATTATTAAACCACTACATAGTGCGCTATACATAGTATAAAATCTATATATTGATTTTGTATAATTTTATAAAATAAGAGTTGAAATTAGCATACTAATATATGAGAATCATCTAAGATAATTAGAACTTATTTATTTAAGTAATCAATAACTTTGTGGGGAGGTTTACACACTATGTATTTAATTAGATCTTTAACAATTATTTCCTTTGTATTTACTTTAGGAATTAATTTTAATGCTTACGCTCAAGATGAGTCAGTCTCAGATGGTCGTTTAGGTATTGAAGAAATTATCGTAACTGGAACTAAGAGAGATATTTCTCAGCAGGATGTTCCAATTGCAGTTTCAACTATTACAGAACAACAACTTGAAAATACATTTAGGAATGATGTTTTTGCATTAGGACAACTTGCGCCAAATGTTACATTGACTCCTCAAAATGGTTTTAATGCTATTGCAGGTGGTATGCGTGGTACAGGTTTTATTTCAATCCTTGTAACTAAAGACCCATCAGTTGGTATTGTTGTTGATGATTTTGCTTTTAACCATGTTCAAGCTCAAGCAATCGAAATGTTCGATATGGAGCAGGTTGAGATTTACCGTGGTCCGCAAGGAACGCTTTTTGGTAAAAATACAACTGGTGGTGCTATTGCTTTCACAACAAAAAAACCAGTTCTTGGTGAAACAACTTTTGATGTTGAAGCAACTTATGGTCAATATGCTTCAAATGATGCAGCAATTGAAAAAATAAGTGCAGCAATTAACTTCCCAATTGGTGATAAATTAGCTGTACGTATATCCGTTATTCAAGATGAAGAAGAAGGCTACTGGACTAATAGTAAACCATCTGGAAATATTGTTTCATTTGGTGGACCAGGGTCAACAGCTTTATATTCTGAAGGCGGTCAAATTAATGATGTGGGCACTACTAAGAATGCTGACGGCACATATACATCAGTAGGTAATGGCGGTAAAATTGGTGGTAAAGATGTTCTTGCCGCTAAATTTAAAGTTAGATATGAGCCTAATGATTTCTATAGAGCAGATTTCACTTATGAATTACTTGATGATCAAGGCGATGCTCCTGCTACAGCCAACGACACACCTGGCGGCGGCGCAGAAGCTTATTTATTTCCAAATTTAGGTTTCCCTGGTTATAGGGACGGACCTTACCCAGGAAATCCATTCATTACTGGTGAATCTCAAACATGTAACACATTTACTTGTGTTGGTAGAGGACACGAAATCGAAGTTGAAGGTGTTTATCTAACTCAAACATTTAATTTTGAAAACTTCACNCTTAAATCTATTACAGGTCAAAGAGATCAAGATGAAATATTAAATAGTACATATACTGGTGAATCTTTTACATCACTTTATGACGCTGCAAGAAATACTAGAAGAGAACAATTCCAGCAAGAATTCAGAGTAACTTCAGAATTTGATGGACCTTTCAATTTTGTTGCTGGCGCTGCTTACTATACTGATGATGTTGAGTTTCTTGTTTATGGTAATTTAGGTTTTGTTGATCTTATTTCACCTACTGGTACTTCAGGGGCATTACAATTTGCTAATGTTGCTGAAATTCAGGCTTCTGGTCAGGATAGAACAAGTAAAGCTGTTTATATTGATGCCAATTATGACATTAGTGACCAGCTGAAATTAACAGTTGGCCTAAGACATACTGAAGATGAAAAAGACTTCTACAGACGTCAATATGCACCTGATGGAGCAAGTTTTGCTTTAATTTTTACACCTGATCAATATCTAGGTCCTTGGACTAATCCTTTAAATAAAGAAGATTTCGGTGTTGCTATCGATGATAATAAGGATTTTGAAGCTGACACATGGAGAATTGTTCTTGATTATGCAATGAACGAAAACACCTTAATATACGGAAGTATCGCAACAGGTTATGTTGCAGGTGGATTCACAGAAACTTGCGGATCAACATTTACATGTAAACCTTATAATGATGAAGAAAATACTAATATAGAAATTGGTGTTAAGGCCGATCTTATGGAAGGTAGATTAAGATTGAATGCTGCTGTTTTCCAAACAGAATATGAAAGCCTTCAAAGAGACTCTGTGAAAGTTCGTCTAGTTGGTGATACACAATTCCAAGAAACAGCCGCTGTTAACGAAGGTGAATCAACAGCAACTGGTTTTGAAATTGAAGCTACTTATGTTCCAACTGATAACATTCGTTTTGATGGTTTCTTAGGTATTCTTGATCATGAATATGATGAATATGCACCTGGTATTGATGCAGGAACATTAACTGCTGGCGCACCTTCAGGTGTTACAATTAATCCTGATCTTTCAAGTCTTGGTGTTCCATTTTCTCCAGAATTAACTGCTGGTTTATCTGTAACATACTTCCAGGATTTAGCTTCAGGTGGTTCAGTTATATATAATTTAGGTTTCCATCACCGTGATGAATTTGAATTAAGTCCTCTACCAGCAAATGCTGCCGGTGGAACTGCTGACAATCCAGTTATTATGCAAAAACGAAATACACAAGCCGAAGAAAGAACGCTTGTTAATGGTTTTGTTACTTGGGAAGTTAATGAAAATATAGCACTTACACTTTGGGGTAAAAACCTTACTGATGAAACATTCAGAGTATCTGCTAACCCAGTTGCTACACTTTGGAACTTTGCAAGATATGGAGCTCCAAGATCTATTGGTGTTAGAGCTAAATTTAATTATTAAAAATAATTATTAGTTAAATGAAAAAACCCCAGTTTAAGCTGGGGTTTTTTTATGGAATTCCAGCTCCTGGAATATCAACTCGAAAAGATTCTATTCTACCTTCTTTCTTCTCTATACAGGATTGCATATCCGACCCTCCTGATGTGCAAACAAATAATGTTTTTCTATCTTTTCCACCTAAAGTACAAGCATATGCATTTGTTTGAACACCTATTTTATCAAGTATGATGCCACCTTCTTTTATTCGAAGGACTTCATTTGTACTTGGAGAAGCCATCCAAATAGCATGTTCTTCATCAAGACATATACCATCAGGAACTGGCGTATAGTCTTTCTCTATATTTGTTAAATCAGCCCATAATCTTCGGTTTGATAATGATCCATCATCATTAATATCAAAAGCAGTTAATCTTGCCGCGTAGGTTTCACTTATTATTAATGTTTTGTTGTCTTCTGTTATGATTGTTCCGTTAGGGAAATAGAGATCATTTGCAGCTATTACAGGTTTCTCATTTGGTCGAACAAGAATGAGATTTGTTGATTTGATACTTTCATTATTACGACTGTTAAAACCAAAATTTCCAATATACGCATTCCCATTTGCATTCACTATCATGTCATTACAGTGAAAATTGGCATATTCAGAACAGTCAGCATATTCTGTTAATGCATTATCTTTATATGCTAAAACTTTTTGATCAATCATAGAAACAACAAGAAGAGTTCCATCAGGCAACCAACCTAAACCTGATGGCTGGTTAGGCACTTTAATTATACTATCGCAATTCCCTAAGGGGTCTGTAGCGTAAACTTGATGCGTAAAAAAATCTGAAAAATATAATTTATCCTTGTACCACCTTGGGCCTTCAGGAAAAGTTAATCCATCAACTACGATTGTATTTTCTCTCATCACAGAGAAAATATAGAACAAAATGTTGTTGTTTTAAATTATTGTTTGAATTGAGATTGTGAAATTTGGAAAAATTTTGAAAGTTTTTTTATAAATAAAAATA
Organism: Rhodobiaceae bacterium; assembly: GCA_002726005.1. Taxonomy (GTDB): domain Bacteria; phylum Pseudomonadota; class Alphaproteobacteria; order MED-G09; family MED-G09; genus AG-430-B22. The sequence continues at coordinate 1,992 of PBRS01000026.1, read as the reverse complement.
TAGCAATTGAAGTCATTTCTCTCTCATATTGAATTCTATCAACTTTTTTTCTAAGTTCTGGTTCTTTAAAATCAATTATATCTTTATTTAAATTCATTTTTCTTTCCTAAAGTTTTTTGGGTAACCTCACCTTGAAGGGTTGGGAGGGGGAAGGATGGTAAGATTACCCAATACCGTTTGCTTTTCAGCGAAACTATATAAAAACAGGTTGTATTGCTATGAGCACTGAAGCAAATAAGAACACTAGCAGTATGTTTTTAAGTATTGACATTTTTTCTCCTATAAAATTATGTCAGTGAATTAATATTGACTTATAAATAGTGATCTCTTATATATTTATCAAATGAATTATAAAAATGTAGAGTATTTATAGTATGAATTTTAATAATCTTGATTTAAATCTACTGGTTGTCTTTAATTCAATCTTTGATGAGGGCTCAATAACAAAAGCTTCTGATAAACTTAATTTATCCCAATCTGCTGTAAGTAATGCTCTCAATAGATTGCGTTATACAATGAAGGATGATCTTTTCTTTCGATCAGGCGATCGAATGCAACCAACACCTGCAGCCTTAGAATTTGTTGGCCCTATAAAAAAGGCACTGGAATTAATTGATGGAACATTAACACGTGAAGGCTTTAATCCAGCAGAGTCTGAAAAAAGATTTGCTTTTTGTGTGCCTGATGTTGCTGCATCTAAAGTTGCCGCAAAGGTAGTTCAAACACTTCAAGAAAAAGCGCCAAAAATAAAAATAACAAATATTGCTTTGCAAAATGGCGTTTTAGAAAGATTAAAAAATCATGATATTGATTTTATCCTTGCTGCCGATCCTCACATGGCTCAGGAAATGGAATCACCTGTTGGACAGAGATTTGATGAATATTTTGATAGCTTTGAAGTTTATCGTGATACCTATCGATGCGTTGCAAGGAAAGGCCACCCATTAATTAAAAATAATAAGATAAGTTTTGAAAACTTTTTATCTGCAGATCATGTATTCATTAGTATAGATGGTATCAGTAATAGCCCTGTAGACATGACATTAGCGAAAATGGGAAGAAAACGAAATAAAATGGTATCAGTGAATTATTATCAAGCTGCCATTGAAATAGTTCGAGAGACAGATTGCATTATATCATTATCAAGTAATGTCAGTGCTCTAGTAAATAATAAAGATGAATTTGATGTAGTTCCTCTACCATTTAAATCAGATGAATTTTCAGTAAAAATGATATGGAATAAAAGATCTACTGATGATCCAGCAAATGCTTGGATGCGGAGTATTCTCTTTGGGGTTAAAGACGAAGTGTTCCTATAAAATTTTCAATATTTACTAACTAATAATAATTTCATTTTATCTCAAATTTCATGACATAATAGTTCTGTCGAACTAAAGTAAAATTAGCATAGGGAGTGAATTTTGAAAAAAGAAACATATAATGTTGTTCAATGGTCAAGCGGCAATGTTGGTAAGGCTTCAATCATTGGTATTAATAATAGAAAAGATTTAAATCTTTCCGGTTTAATAGTTTCTGATGAAAACAAAATCGGGATGGATGCTGGAGCCATTATTGGCATTGAAGAATTAGGGGTAAAAGCTACAAATAATATAGATGAATTTTTAAATGCAGATTTAGATATCGATTGTATTAATTATACTCCTTTAGCCTCGTTTAGAGTTAATGAGGATCCAGATCTTGATAAAAACAATATAATTAAAATTTTAAAAAGTGGAGTTAATGTAGTTACAACCGTTGGTTTTCTTTTTCCTAAAGCATTTGGAGAAGATTATTTAAATGAAATTGAAAGCGCATGTAAAGAGGGCGGAGTAAGCTTGCATGGAACAGGATATAATCCTGGTTGGCTTGCTGAGTTGGTCCCTCTTACAATGACTGGGATGTCTCAGGAAATTAAAAAAATAATTGTAAGTGAGAGTTCAGAGTTTTCTTATTATCCTTCAAAAGAGATCGTTATTGATGGGATGCTTATGG
>PBRS01000025.1 GCA_002726005.1 Rhodobiaceae bacterium | reverse complement strand
TTAATGCTTATAATCAATTAAAAACTTCAGGTTTATGTTAACTTTTTTTTTAATTCTGATAAAACATCATATAATTTAGTTTAAAGGAAATAGTAATGAGTACTGATACAAATAAAGAATTAGATATAGGCAGTCCTGATACAGAAGTTTCAGTGAAAAAAATGTTCGGTATTGATTCGGATTTAACTATACCTGCATTTAAAAAGACAAATGATTATGTTCCCGAAATTGATAAAGATTATCTTTTTAATAAAGATACAACTTTAGCTATTTTAGCAGGATTTAAACACGATCGACGTGTCATGATACAGGGATATCATGGAACTGGTAAATCAACACATATTGAACAAGTTGCAGCCAAACTAAATTGGCCATGTGTAAGAATAAATTTAGACAGTCACATAAGTAGAATTGATTTAGTAGGTAAAGACATGATTGTTTTAAAAGATGGAAAACAAGTAACAGAATTTCGTGAGGGTTTATTACCATGGGCCATACAAAACCCAGTTGCTCTTGTTTTTGATGAATATGATGCTGGAAGACCAGATGTTATGTTTGTTATTCAAAGAATTCTAGAAATCTCCGGTAAATTAACATTATTAGATCAAAATAGAATAATTAAACCACATCCATTTTTTAGACTTTTTGCAACAACAAATACAGTTGGCTTAGGTGATACAACTGGTTTATATCACGGTACTCAACAAATTAACCAAGGCCAAATGGATCGATGGTCAATTGTAAGTGCATTAAATTATTTGCCCCACGAAGATGAACTCGGAATAGTTTCGACTAAAGCAAAATCTTTTAACAATAAGGATGGTAAAGAAATTATATCAAAAATGATAAGAGTTGCTGAACTAACAAGAAATAGTTTTGTTAATGGAGATATATCAACGGTTATGAGTCCAAGAACTGTTTTAACATGGGCTCAAAATTCAGAAATATTTGATGATGTTGGATTAAGTTTTAAATTAACTTTTCTTAATAAATGTGATGAGCTCGAAAGACATACAGTAGCTGAGTTTTACCAAAGATGTTTTGGTGAGGAACTAAGAGATTACGAATCCACTTCAAAAGAAGAGGAAAATGAAATCAAATAACCAAAATGATCTCGATGAATTTAAGAGAGCGCTTACTATGGCTATGCGCTCTATTTCAAAAGAAGATGAATTAACTGTAAGCTTTGGAGCTGAAACAGGAAGCGTTAACGGTCTTAAGGCAAGATTACCATTGCCAAATAAAAGTATGAGCAGTAAGCAACTAAACTCTATAAGAGGAGAAGCTGACTCAATTGCTTTATTTGTTGCACATCATAAAGAAGATGTATCAAAAAAATACATACCTGAAGGTCAAAAAGCTCGTGAAATATTTAATTCACTTGAAAAAATTCGTTGTGAAGCAATTGGATCAAAAGAAATGGCAGGTGTTGCAAAAAATCTATATCAGATGGAAAGAACCAAATTAAAAAGAAAAGAATTAGGTTACACAAAAAAAGAAGGTGAAGAGAATTTCATAGAAGCATTAAACTATATTGTAAGAGAAAAACTTACAGGTGAGGTAATAAATGAAACAAAACCGACTATTGAAGCTTGGAAGGATTGGATAGAAGAAAGAGCAGAAAAAACAATTGATAATTTATCAAATGAAATTGATGACCAGTTAGCTTTTGCAAAAATTATTAGAAAGTTAATTGGGGAATTAGAATTAGGAGACGAATTAGGAGACGAACCTGATGATAATAATGAAAATACAGATCAAGACGAAGAATTATCAAATAATCAAGAAGAGGAACAAGATCAAAATGATGAATCTAGTGATCAATCACCAGATTCATCAGAAATGGATATGAGTGATGATGAAGAAATAATTCAAAGTGATATGATTGAAATAGGCGATGAAGAAGATATTGATAATGAAGAATTAACTAAAGCTATAAGAAACCAAGGAGCAGAGGAGAATAAAAAAAGAGAAATTCCATACAGAATATTTACTAATAAATTTGATGAGGAAATTAAAGCTTTAGATTTATGTGAACTCGATGAATTAGATAGGTTAAGAGAATATTTAGATCAACAATTACAACATCTTCAAGGTGCTGTAACTAGACTTGCAAATAAACTACAAAGAAAACTTCTTGCTCAGCAAAATAGGTCATGGGAATTTGATCTTGAAGAGGGCCTTTTAGATGTATCTAAGCTTACAAGAGTAATTATTGACCCAACATCACCATTATCTTTTAAAATGGAAAAAGATATCGAATTTAAAGATACAATAGTTTCTTTATTAATCGATAATTCTGGCTCAATGAGAGGTAGGCCAATCACTATTGCGGCAATGTGTGGAGATATTCTCGCAAGAACTCTCGAAAGATGTGCAGTAAAAACAGAAATACTTGGCTTTACAACTAAAGCTTGGAAAGGCGGAAGGTCTAGAGAAAAATGGCTAGATGAGGGTAAATTACCTGCCCCTGGAAGATTAAATGATTTAAGGCATATTATATATAAAACAGCTGATGAACCTTGGAGAAGATCTAAAAGAAATCTAGGCCTTATGTTAAGAGAAGGTCTTTTGAAAGAAAACATCGATGGTGAAGCATTAGATTGGGCTTATAAAAGATTACAAATGAGATCTGAACAAAGGAAGATTTTAATGGTAATTTCTGATGGGGCTCCCGTAGATGATTCTACTTTGTCAGTAAATGCAGGAAATTACCTTGAAAGACACTTAAAACATATGATTTCTCAAATTGAGAAAGATGACACAATTGAATTAGTCGCAATTGGTATCGGTCATGATGTAAATAGATATTATAAAAGAGCTGTAACAATTGTGGATGCTGAACAACTTGGTGGTGCAATTACGGAACAATTAGCAGATTTATTTGATGAAAATCACAATGGTAAATTAGGAAAAAAAATGAGACTTGTTTCCTAACTTTTAAGGATCTTATTTTTAAGTCTTTTTGCTTTAGCAGATAAATTATCATCTTTTGATTTTAAAAGGAAATTATCTAAGCCTCCAGCATGTTCAACCGATCTTAAAGCATTAGCGCTAATTTTAAACCTGATTGTAAGATCTAATTTTTCACTTACCAAGCTTACATTATTTAAATTAGGAAGAAATCTTCTTTTGGTTCTATTATTGGCATGACTAACATTATTACCAGTCATTACTTTCTTACCACTAAGTTCACATACTCTAGCCATCATATTATCCTTAAACTAAAAGAGTTTTTATATGTCTAATTCACTCCAGTCAAGGTTAAGAAAATTAATTTTTTGATATGTTTTTTAGATAATTTACAGCTTCAATAACATTATTCTCACTTGCTTCACGAATAAACCTTAAAGCTTTCCTCTTATCTTGCTCTACCCCAAGCCCCTTCATATACAATAAGCCAAGTCTATAAGTAGCATTATAATAAGTATAATTATCTTTGCCATCATCATGTGCTCTTGCTTGCCTGTATAGTTTAACTGCTTCTCTATAGTCCCTTCTTCCAGAAAATCCATTTTCATAACCTTTGGCAACCTCTAAAAGACCTGGGCCATAGTTTTGTAAAGATGATCTTTTGAAAAAATCCATTGCTAAAGCTAAATTCTTTTCAGTAGCTTTTCCATCTCTTAACCATGTAGCATATACATATTGAGCTCTATCTAAACCACCTAACGCAGCTTTTTCATAAAACTGTATGGCTTTATCTTCATCAATATCAACCCCTCGTCCTTTTGCATAAATAACACCCAAATTATATGTTGCACTTGTATAGCCGGAGTTAGATGACTCTTCAAAAAGTTTTAACGCTTTCGAGAAGTCTTGCTCAACACCCTGACCGCTATAATATAATGCTCCGAGAAAAAACTTGGCTTGAGCATTTCCTTCATCTGATTGAGCTCTTAAAATTTTAATATCTGTATCAATAGAAAGCTGTGAATATGCATAATTAAAATTTAGAATTGTAAAAATGATAAAGATTATAATTTTCATATTATGATTTACCTTTGATAAATTTAAATAAATGGCCTGCAACTTTTCGAATTTGTATTTCTTCTGAACCCTCTGTAATGCGATATCTTCTATGATGCCTATATATATGCTCAAAAGGTTTGTATCTTGAATAACCCATTCCACCATGAACCTGGATGGCTTGATCAGCAGCATTACAAACTAATCTATTTGCTCTGTAATTGCACATTGAAACCTTATCTGATAAATGAATTGCAACCTCAGGCTTGGTCATCTGATCCATTTGCCAAGCAGTCTTATAAACTAGATTCCTAATCATCTCACATTCGGTGTTGAGTTCTGCTAGTGGAAATTGGATGGCTTGATTTGTAGACAATGGCTTGCCAAATGGTTTTCTCTCTTTTGCATATTTTACACTTTCATTTATACAAAATTGAGCTGCGCCAACTCCTGAAGCAGCCTGTCTAATCCTATTTTCATGAACAAAATGTTGTGCTAATTCCAAACCTCTATCCAATTTTCCAAAAATTGCATCATCAGGCACCCAAACATTTTTAAGACTAATTAAAGCATGGTCAGTTGGCATATTGAAAGTCCATAAGAACTCCTCAACAATGAATCCTGCATGATTTGTTGGAACAAGGAAACAAGTAATACCTAATGCTGATCCATCATCTCCGTTTGTTCTAGCAAAAATCATATCATAATTTGCTTTATGAATGCCTGTATTCCAAGTCTTTGACCCATTGATTAACCAACCATCTACTCCATCACGTTGCTCTGGAACTGCTCTAGTTTCCATCCATGTGGCGTCAGAGCCATGATCTGGCTCAGTTAAACCAAAGGCAATTCTATGAGTTCCTGCCAACATACCATTGATAAATTCATCTTTTTGTTTTTCAGTTCCAAAATCCCTAAACATCAAAACTTGAGGAAAATTTCCTACTATTGAATTTTCATTTTGAAGATCATTATGAAGACCAAGACCTTTCTGTGCTAAGTGCTCTCTAATAATTGCCATCGATAGATTTGAACCATTCTTTCCACCATATTCCTTTGGTAGTCCATATCTAAGATGCCCAGCTTTATCTGCGGTCAATCTCATTTCATGTAATAAAGACTCCCAGTCCTCAGAAGGTAAACCTTTTCTATCCCAATCAGTTCTTGAGTCTTCTCTTCGATGATCAAAAAATCTAATATTGTCATCTTTATTTTCTAAAGGTTTAATTTCTCGCTCAATAAACTCATCTAGTTCATTTAAATATTTCTGAATATCTTTAGGTATATCAAAATCCAACTTTTATTCCCCTTTTTGATAAAAAGATTACATGAAAAAAAAGATTTTTGTTACATTTATTTATTAGTGTTTTAAAAATATATGCATACAAAATATAGTATAGAACAGAACAAGAAAGTAATGGTGTAAGTGATTCGGTCATGAAATGTTCGCTTCATATCCATATAACACAAATATACAAAATACTATATATAGTATATAACACCATGATTTATTGAGCTTGAATAATTAATATAATTCCGTAAAAAAAGATTATGAATATTAACGCTGCACTTGGTCCTACAAATACCGGTAAAACATTTTACGCAATAGAGAGAATGACATCTTACCAATCAGGGATTATTGGTCTACCATTAAGACTGTTAACAAAAGAAGTTTTTGATAAAATTTCAAAAAAGGTAGGGCCTTCTAGAACAGCGATGATTACTGGTGAGGAGAGAATTATACCTCAAAATCCAAAATATTGGATTTGTACAGTAGAATCTATGCCTACAAATATTCCAGTAGATTTTGTTGCAATCGATGAAATACAATTATTAAACGATCCAGAAAGAGGTTATGCCTTCACAGAGAAAATCCTTCAAATGAGAGGAATGCATGAAACTCTTTTAATGGGTTCAGATACAGTTGAAAAATTAATAAAAAAACTCATACCAAAGATAAAGTTTATCAACAGGTCAAGATATTCAAAACTATCATATTCTGGATATAAAAAAATTACTAATCTTCCGAGACGAAGTGCTGTCGTAGCCTTTTCTATGGATTCCGTCTACTCAATTGCAGAAGTTTTAAGAAAACATAAAGGTGGTGTGGCTATAATTATGGGGGCCCTAAGTCCTAGAACAAGGAACGCACAAGTAAAAATGTACCAAGATGGAGAGGTTGATTATATTGTTGCGACAGATGCAATTGGCATGGGATTAAATTTAGATCTAAACCATGTTGTATTTGCAGAAAATAGAAAGTTCGATGGAAAGCAATATCGAAATCTAAATGCTCATGAATTAGGTCAGATTGCTGGCAGAGCTGGAAGATATAAAAAAAACGGTACATTTGGTGTTACTGCAGAGGTAAATGATTTAGATATAAAAAGTATCTTAGCAATTGAAAACCACGAGTACGAAAAAAAGAAATTTGCTTTTTGGAGAAACAACAAAATAAATTACGATAATTTAGAAAAACTCATTTATTCTTTAGAGATAGATTCTGGAAATCACTTATTAAAAAAATCACCTCCTGCAGAAGACTTTAAAACATTAAAGAAATTATCTCAGAATGAGAAAATTAGGAAATCTCTTGATAATAAAGATAATCTTAAGCTTTTTTGGGAATTATGCCAGATTCCTGATTTTAGGCAGAATAATGAGATCTACCATCATAATGCAATTGAGAATATATATTTTCACTTACTTGAAAAAGGTAAATTATCTGATGAAGCGTTAGATAAATTCACCAAACGACTTAATGCAGGAAATTTAGATGATATCTATTCTATATCTGAAAAACTATCAGAAATTCGTACTTGGTCATTTGTATCAAACAAATCAAATTGGGTAACAAACTCTCATGATTGGCAAGTTAAAACTAGAAATATAGAAGATGACTTATCAGACTATCTCCATCAAGCACTTACTGAAAGATTTGTTGATATTGATTCAAAGAAACTCTTTCAACAATTTGATAATCAAAATGAATATCTAGCCGGAATTAATGAAAATGGTGATGTAACAGTTAATTCTGATTACTATGGTAAAATTGAAGGACTTAAATTTTTATCAAAAACAAATATTACAAATAAAAAAATTCAAAATACACTTAATTCAATAATTACAAATGAAATAAAAAATAGAATAGCAAAAATTATTAAAGCTCAATCAAGTGATCTTAGTTTAGATAACGCTCTAATTATTAACTATAAAAATGAACCCATNGCTAGATTGATAAAGGGCAAAAATATNNTAAAGCCAAATATAGAATTACTTATTGAGTTTGGTATTGAAGAAAATCTAACAAAACCATTAAAAAAAATTCTCTTAAACTGGATAAATGAAAAAATTAACCAAGACTTATTCAGTTTAATAAAGTTAGAAAAATCTGATCTTAGAAAGCAAGAAAAGGGTATAGCTTACAGAATTGTTGAAGAATTAGGTATAATTGATCGCAAAAATATGAATAAAGAGATAGATAATCTAGATATAGAATCAAGAAGAAAGTTAAAAAAATACGGTATTATAATTGGTAAATATTCTATTTATATTAACAATGTACTTAAACCACAATATACCTCAATAATTCCTGGCCTTTGGTTGATTTATAATAAATTAAATTTAAAATTGGAAGAAATCAAAAGTCAAATCAATGCATTGCCTAAGCCAGGAATTACATCTTGTAATACCAACAAAAAGATATTCAAAAATCTATATAAATATAGTGGATATAAGGTTTTAGGAAGCTACGCGGTCAGAATTGATATCCTAGAAAGACTTGATAAAATAATTTATGAAAATATAAAAAATAATAAAAATAGAAATCAATTTCATATAAACGATAAAATGATTTCCTTGTTAGGAACATCAGCACAGGAATTAAAAAATTTACTTAACAATCTTGGCTATATCATAAAAAAAGATGATGATGATGCGAAAAAAATTATATGGTTTGCTGATATAAAAAAAACTAGAAAACTATATACACAAAAAAATTCTTCCAGAATAAATTCTTCTAAATCGAAAAATGGTATTTTTAAAGATACAGATATTAAAAAGTTAAAAGATAAATTATCTAATATATGAGGAATTTAGATACACAAAATATTATTGAAATGTCTGAACAAAGAATTGATAATTGGCTTTATAGAATTAGGCTTACTAAAACCAGAAGTATCTCTCAAAGAATTATTAAAGAGGGAAATGTAAGAATTAATAAATGTAAAATTTATAAACCATCTATAAAAATAAAACCTGGAGATATAATTACTATAAATCTTTATAATAAAACATTAGTTGTTGTGGTTAATGGTTTTACAAAAAGAAGATTAGATTATAAAAGTGCTCAAGAACATTACAAAATTTTATAGATGATGAGATAAAAAATGATGAAATTTTTAAAAAAACTTTTCAGTACAGAGGAGAAGGCTGCTGACATAATTGGTGATTCAGATCTTGATATAGCAATTATAGCTATACTTTTGAGAGCTTCTTCAATTGACGGAAATAAGGATGAATTAGAATTAGATATGATCAAAGCTATTGCAATCACAGATTTAAATATTAAAGAAGATGAATTTGATAATTTATATTCTAAAGCAATTGAGGAAGAGGATTTTTCTGCAGATATCTATAAATGGACGAAGATAATTAATGATAATTGTGATGAAAAATTAAAATTAAATATTTTTAGATTAGCCTGTAAAATAGTGAATGCTGATGGAAATATAGATCCATTTGAATCAAATTTTACAAGAAGATTATCCGGTTTACTCTATATAACTGACAAACAATCAGGAGAGATAAAAAAGGAATTTAAGTAATTATGACCTATATTGTTGATGAGCAATGTATTAAATGCAAACACATGGATTGTGTAGAGGTCTGTCCTGTAGATTGTTTCTATGAAGGAGAGAATATGCTTGTAATTCACCCTGATGAGTGCATTGATTGTGGTGTTTGTGAACCAGAATGTCCTGAAGAGGCAATACATCCAGATACTAAAGATGGAGTAGAAATATGGTTAGAGATAAATAAAAAATTTTCTGAAATCTGGCCAAATATTACTGAAATGAAAGAAAAACCTTCCGATGCAGAAAAATTTTCAGGTATAGGAAATAAATATCAACAATTCTTCAGTGAAAATCCTGGAGACGGTGATTAATACTAATTCCTTGCAAAATATAGCTTTTCTTGCTACACCGCCCTCTACATAACTTTTAGAAATTTAAAAATGGCATCAAAAAAGCAAGTTAATCGAAAAAAACCTAAATCATCCAAGAGTAATTCTTCTAAGGTAAAGACTAAGAAAGCTGTATCAAAAAAAACGCCTGCGAAGAAAGCATCTGCGAAGAAAGCCCCTGCGAAGAAAGCCCCTGCGAAGAAAACGCCTGCGAAGAAAGCACCTGCGAAGAAAACGCCTGCGAAGAAAGCGCCTGCGAAGAAAGCACCTGCGAAAAAAGCACTTGCGAAAAAAGCACCTGCGAAGAAAGCTGTAACAAAAAAAATCAAATTACAATATTCAGTTGGTGATTTTATAGTTTATCCATCCCATGGTGTTGGAGAAATTACTGATATTCAAACTTTTGAAATAGCTGAAGAAAAATTAGAAATGTATAATGTAATATTCGATAAAGAGAAAATGACTTTAAAGATTCCTACAATTAAAGCAAAAGAAATTGGAATAAGAAAGGTTTCATCGCGTAATGAAATGAAAAAAAGCTTAGAAATATTAAAGGGTAAAGCTAAAATTAGAAGAACAATGTGGAGTAGGCGTGCACAAGAATATGAAGCTAAAATAAATTCTGGTATTTTGACCGAATTAACAGAAGTTGTTAGAGATTTATTTAGGAATAGCAATCAACCAGAACAATCATACTCAGAAAGACAGTTATATGAATCTGCAAGAGATAGGCTAGCAAGAGAAGTAGCTGTTGTTGAAAAAACAGATGACGATAAAGCTGTTGAAAAAATCGAAATCATTCTTAATGATGCGACAAGAAAATCATCCTCTGAGAATTCAATTATTTAGTATATAATTAGTATATGGCTCATAACAGAAATAAAATGGTAGACCTGGCAAAAAGGTTATTGGCTCATAACTTAAACGGAACTACCGATCAGGCTGATGATATTATGGTTAAACCAGTAGCTGACTATATTGATAATGATATTATTAGTTCAGAAGTTAATAAAATTTTCTATGATCACCCTGTGCCAGTAGCCTTAAGCGCAGAATTAAAAGAAAATAACTCTTATAAAGCAACAAAAGCAATTGACACTCCCTTGCTTATAACAAGAGGTAAGGATGGAATTGCTAGAACATTTATAAATATCTGCAAACACAGGGGTGCGCCTGTATGTCCAGAGGGTAGTGGGAAAAAATCAAAATTTAACTGCAGTTATCATGGCTGGATGTATAACAACACAGGCAATCTAGTGAATATATTTAAGTCAGATACATTTGGTGATATCGACAAATCGAAAATAAAACTAACTGAATTATTTTGTGAAGAAAGATCAGGATTTATTTGGGCATGTTTAAATCCAGATATAAAATATGATCTTGATAAATGGATGAATGGTTTTGAAGAAGAGTTGGATGATATTGACTTAAAAAATTGGTATCTTTTTAAAAGTATTAAAATAGAAGGACCAAGATGGAAAATATGTTGGGATGGTTATTTAGATGGATACCATCATCATATGGTTCACCCCGAAACAGTTGGAAAAAATACTATAGTTAATTTAATTGCCCATGATACTTACGGTCCTCATCAGAGATTTGCTTTTGGTTTAAAGAATATTAATGAACTATCTGATATTGAGGAAAAGGATTGGGAGCCTGAAAATCATTTAAGACTAATTCATTCGGTTTTTCCTAATTCCTCAATTTCAGCAATTCAAAATCAACATTGTTTAGTAAGCATAGTTTTTCCCACTCCTGATTTACAAGGAACTAATACAACTCAATATATTTTATGTATGAAAGAACCAAAAACAAAAGAAGAAATAAAAGAAGCAGAGGACTTTGCAGAATTAAGTAGAACCGCCATAGTAGATGAAGATTATCCAATGAATTTTAAAATACAAGAATCTATTCATTCCAAAGCTAATACAGAATTTTTATTTGGAAAAAACGAGCCAATTCAACAGCATTATCATAATTGGATTGACAAACTTTGTAGTAAGTAAATTATTCTAATTTTCATTAGGTCCCGTAGCTCAGCAGGATAGAGCGTCAGATTCCTAATCTGAAGGTCATAGGTTCGAATCCTATCGGGATCACCATAATCCGTCACTCTACAACAATAAAAATTATTATTTATAGCCATATAAATGACGCGATCTGAACAATTATTAGCTATCACTCCCTCATGCTTAGGTCGCCTAAAAGTTTACTTGTATTTATTTTTCATTTGTAGCATGTTCATTTTTTGTATTTTTTTTGGAGGGAAAAATGGAAAAAAGAAAGTTAGGTACTACTGATATTGAAGTAAGCTCAATATGTCTTGGCACAATGACATGGGGACAACAAAACACTCAAGATGAAGGATTTGAACAAATGGATTATGCTCTTGATATGGGTATAAATTTCTTTGATACAGCTGAAATGTATGCAGTTCCTCCAAAAAAAGAAACTCAAGGATCAACGGAAAAAATTATTGGTAATTGGTTCAATGAAAGAAAAAACAGAGATCAAGTTATTTTAGCTACTAAAGTTTGTGGGAGAGCTCCTTTCACCTGGCTTCGAGATGATGAAACACCTACTGAACAAACTAAAAAACAAATCTTCGAAGCAGTTGATAAAAGTTTAGAAAGGTTGCAAACAGATTATATCGATTTATATCAACTTCACTGGCCAGATAGACCAATGAGTCTTTTTGGGGGCTCCATAAATTATCAACATATCGAAGGAGAAGCTAATTCTATTGAGTCCATTTTAGACGCGCTTTCTGAACTCATTAAGATAGGTAAAATTAGAAATATTGGATTATCTAATGAAACCCCTTGGGGAACAATGGAGTTTATTCATCAATCTAAAGATAATGATTTACCTAAAATGCAATCTATTCAAAATGCTTATAATTTACTTAATAGGATATTTGAATTTGGAGGTTCAGAAATAGCTTTTAGAGAAAGTGTCGGACTTTTGGCATACTCACCTCTTGCTCAAGGTTATCTTACTGGGAAATATCAAAATGGAAATTTACCAAAAGGATCAAGAAAAGAATTATTTGATAGACTACAAAGGTATGAAGGAATAGGAAGCGAGGACGCAATTGAGTCTTACCTTAATATTGCTAAAAAATACAATATCGATCCATCGCAATTAGCAAACCAGTTTGTTACAACCAGACCTTTTGTAACATCAAACATAATCGGCGCAACAAGCATGGAGCAACTTAAACTTGCTGTAACATCAATTGAAGTTAATTTGACCGAAGAAATAGAAAATGATATTGAAAAAGCCTTCAAAATGCATGGTAATGTTGCCTCTTAAAAACTAATCAATTGTAAACAGTAACAATGCATTACCAGGCATATGATTATATATGCCATATCCTGAATTTATAGCCATATAACCATTCCTTATCGAAGGACCTGATCCACTAAAACTTCCTCCATATGCTGGAGTTCCAGAAACACTTTCATGATCTCCTAAAGAATTAAAACTCCACAAAATCTCTCCGTTATCTTTGTTATAAACTCTAATCATTCCATCAAGATGCCCTGCAATGACTGCGCCAGGAATAGCTGTTACTGCGGCTGAAATTCCTGGATCACAATTAATATCTATTTCTTTGCATTCCGTATCAGTAATTTTTGACCATAAAATATTACCTGTTTCAGTATCAAGTGAATGCATTCCAGGTTTTCTATTTAACCATACTTTTCCATCAAGGGTATCTTTCATGTCATTTAACGGTACATATAAAACATTACCTTCAGAGGCCATACCAAAATGGACACCACCTTGAGTACCACCACCTGAAACATCTTTTGACCAGATTATTTTACCATTATCAGGATTAATTCCGTAAACAGATCCTGATTTTTGACCAGCAACAAGTATATCTCTATCGCCTAAATCTATAAGAATAGAGCTTGCTGAATAATCCATATCTGGGCCATTTTCCTCTGGGCAATTTGGCAGACCTTTTCCCATACAAGCAAGATTCCATGCATCTCCAGCTAATGTTTGCCTTCTCCAAACCTCTTCACCTGTATCAATATCATAAGCAATAATAGCATCGGAAGAATCGTCAGCAGGGGTTGAATAATTTTCACCAGTTCCAATGTAAACATATCGTCTCTTTTTATCTATATTAGGAGATGTCCATATTGGCGCACCTGATGGTCCAAACATTCTTGTGCCAACAGATGTTGTGCCTGAATATTTTGCAGGAACAGGAATTGAATATTTTTTCCATAAAATTTTACCAGTATCAGCTTCTACTGCCAAAAGACCTCCCCGAAAAGTACAACATTCATAATCATTATTAAATGCAGGAATAACCTCTAGACCAGAAACTGGAATAAACAAAATATCTTCAAATTTTGCAGATGTTGCTGTTCTAGTAGCGTTAGGATGATCATCAGTTTTTATTTTCCAAATTAGTTCACCAGTTTGTGCATCAAGAGCATATTCATTTGCAAGTATATCACCAAAATAAATATATGGACGCTTCTTTGGCTTTTCACCATTTTTCCATTCATCCATGATTATNCCAGTACGTACCTCAGCAGATGCAGAGAAATTCCATTTTACACAACCAGTTTCAACATCTAGNGCATATATGTCGCCAGATTGGCTTCCAACAAAAATTGAACCCATAGCAAGAAGTGGTTGGGATCTAGCNCTCTGAGAATATGGGAAACCAAAAGCCCATTTAAGTTTTAAATTCTTAACATTCTTGGAGTCAATTTTTCCAGAATTTTTGGGAATGAATCTAGATGTATTATAACCCCAGCCATAAGGTGCAGGAGCCTCTCTCAAATCAAATTTCATTCTATTTGATTCACAATAATTGAGTTCTGCTTCTTTAGGAAAATCCTTTCTATCTTTTCTTGCAATATATTCAACAATTTGTATTTTTTCTTCTTCTGACAAATGAGAAGACTGTTCTGCCATTATGCCATCATTCATTGTTCTAAATAAAGCCTGGGGAATAAGCATTTCAAGCCAATTAACAGCTGGTGCTTTTTGTATTGATCCGTCATGACAAATTGCGCAATTATCTTGATAGAGAGCATTACCTGGATGTGTTTCAGGATCAATGGTAATTTCTCTAACGATTAATTCATCAGTAGACTCTCTAACTCTAGCATCTTCATCTATTATATAATCTTGTTCATTGCTAATGTTCTCAGCGTTTAAGAAGTTTGAAAAAAATAAGCAAAAAATTAAAATAAATATCTTCATTAATATCCCCTTTGTTATCAAAATATTATGACATAATAAAATAATAATCCATCGTAAATTCTATGTTATTATTAATAGAATTAAGGATAAAAAATGAATAATAAACTTCCAATTAGTTGTTTTATAATTGCGCAAGATGAAGTTGACAGAATAACTAATACAATTGAATCTGTTATAGACTTTGTTGATGAAATAATTGTTATTGATTCTGGATCAACAGATGGCACACAAGACTTAGCTAAGCAATTAGGTTGCAAAGTTTTTTTCAATACATGGAGTGGATACGGCCCACAAAAACGCTTTGGTGAAGATCGCGCAAGAAATGAATGGTTACTTAACCTTGATGCAGATGAATATTTATCTGAAGAAATTAAATCAGAAATATTACAAACTTTTAATGATAATAATGATAATTACAATTTCTTCTCAATGAAAGTTACCCCAATCTATCCAAATTGGAAAAGGCCTAGGCTTTTCTCTGCCTCTCATCAATGTGTAAGACTATACAATAGAAGATTTGGAAGGTTTTCAAACTCACCCGTTCATGACTCAGTACAAACAAACAATTTAAAAGTTTTTTATTTTAAAAATCATATTTATCATAATTCCGTAAGATCATTTCAACATCTAATTGAAAAGGAGAAGAGTTACATTCAGCTTCAATCAAAAACCTTGAAAAATAAAAATAAGATATTTTTATTTTTTAGAATTCTTATTGAGTTTCCTCTTGCCTTTATAAAATATTATATTATTCGAAGACATTTTACTGGAGCACTAACAGGATTAATAACAGCCTTAATATTAGCTTATTATAGATGGAAAAGGGTGATAGTTCTGTTTAAGAATTAATTTTATTAGTTACAAGATTTTATGTGATTATGTATCTTATCAACTATCCAATCATGTGTCCCTTCCGGAAGATCGTGTCCCCACCCATCAAGAATTTCAATATTTGATCCTGATATATTTCTATGAGTATCTTTTCCTGCTTCTAAAGGAACAAGATTATCAGAAGAGCCATGCAGCACTAGGGCTGGTAAAGATATTTCTTTTAATCTAAGAGTTCTATCGCCATCATCACCTATAGCAGCATATTGTCTTGTTGAGCCATCTGGATAATACATTCTGTCATAGCGATAGGAAAAATTTTCTCTTAAAATTTCTTCTGAAGTCGGATATTTTGGAGACGCCCACAATTTTCTTGTCATAAGATTGTTTTCAATAACATCTTCTTTACTCGATGATTTTGGTTGACGAGTCAGTCCTTCTATTACATCCTTTGATGGCCTTGGTAATTCTGGATTACCAGATGTAGACATTACAGAAATTAGACTTTTACATCTATCTGGATAGTTAAAAGCTACAAGCTGAGCGATCATCCCGCCCATAGAGGCACCTAGAATATGTGCTTTTTTTATAGATAACTCACTTAAAATATTTATACAATCCTCGGCCATATCTTTGAGAGAATATGGAACTTTTGGTTTATCTATATCTTTTGATAATTTTTCTCTAGAGAAAGAATATTTCCAGATTAAATTCATATCATCAATTTTATTGTCTTCAAACTTATGACTCAAACCAACATCCCTATTATCAAAAATAATTACCCTGAATTCTCTTTCTACAATTTTATTTATTAGATTAATTGGCCAGTCGCATAACTGAGATCCAAATCCAGAAATCATAACCAAAGGTATATTGTCTTTATGCCCAAATTCTTGAACTTCTAAATTGATGTTATTTGAAGAAACTTGCATTTCAAAGACTATGAAATATTTCTATCTTTACCTTCCCAATACGGAGCTCTCAATTCTCTTCTAAGAATCTTACCGCTAGGGTTTCTTGGAAGGTCTTGCGCAAAATCTATTGATTTTGGGCATTTGTATCCAGCGATTTTGGTTTTTACAAAATCAATTATCTCTTTATCTGTTAATTCTTTATTTGTAACTACTATTCCCTTAACTGCCTCTCCCCATTTATCATCAGGTATTCCTATAACAGCTGCGTCAGAAATATTTTCATGAGCCATAAGTGCGTTCTCAACCTCAGCTGGATAAATATTTTCTCCACCTGAGACAATCATGTCTTTCACTCTATCATGTATATATAAGAATTTTTCATCATCAAAATACCCTGCATCACCAGTGTAGAACCATTCATCTATAATAGATTCCTGAGTCGCATCTTCTTTATTCCAGTACCCCTTCATAACACATTGACCTTTTATAAGTATCTCTCCAACTTTACCATCTTCTACTTCATTATTTTTTTCATCAACTATTTTTATATCAATACCAGGGTATGCCCTTCCACATGATCTCAGTTTTCCCTTTTTAGGATCATGATCCTCTGGTCTCATTGTTGTTCCTAGTCCAGTAGTCTCGGTTAAACCATAAACTTGCCAAAAATCACAACCCATAACATCGATTGCTTTTTTAAGGGTATCCTCAGCTATTGGAGATGCTCCATAAAGAACCTGTCTTAAAGAAGAAAAATCAGTATTACCAACATTTGGGTGGTTTAATAAAAATAAAATAATAGCTGGAACAAGAAGAGCTAACTCAATTTTTTCTTTTTCAATTAAACTTAAAATCAATTCAGGGTCAACTTCAGGTATTATAATATTTTTACAACCAAAAACTATTCCCATTACCCCCATATTAGCTCCAGCAACATGAAATACTGGGGAGCAGATAATGTTTGCCGAACCTTCATGCCAATCCTTGCCCCAGGTTTTTTCTACCATTTGATTAGATTCAATGAAGTTTCTATTTGTTAGCTGAACACCTTTTGGATGTCCTGTAGTTCCTGAAGTATAAAGTTGAATAACATCATCTTCTATATTTGACTCAAGCATAGGGTCTTTATCATCAAATCTATCTCTCCATGCAATATACTCTTCCCATTCTGAACCCTCATCCATAGAAATTATTTTTTTTACTGTTGGAATCTCGTCAATTATTTCTCTAATAATTGGATAAAATTCTTTACCTACAAAAAGAATCTCACTTTTAGAGTCATTTATTACATAAGAAACTTCAGGCGGAGCAAGACGCCAATTTATACCTACTGCTACAGTTCGTGATTTCATTGTTCCATAAAGAAATTCAAAAAATAAATCTGAATTTTTTGCAAGAAAAGCAACTCTTCTATCTGGCTCACAGCCTTCACTTATTATTCCCTGAGCAACTCTATTCGCATTACTATTAAATTTTGAATATGTTAATTCTCTATTGTTAAATTTACTTACAATCAAATTAGATGACTCTTCAGCTCTCCACCTAAAAATATCTACTAATGAAGTTTTTTCTGGTAATCTTCCCATTGTCTTCCTCTTAAAAAAATAATTATGAAATAATGAAAAAAAATGGTCAATAAAGATTATAATTTTATATCTTTATTTATTAATTTTTCATAAAAACTAACATCTAAATTAGTATAGTTTTCATTTTTATCATCAATAAAAAATAGAGGATCTGAAACATCCTGAGGATTATAGCCTTCTTTTACAAGATCAACCTTTTTATGTTTAAAAGTTCCAGTTATCTCAATTTCTTTTTTTATTCTTAAAATTATTGGCATAGCATAACTTGGTAGAGAATTTTTCAGATGATAATAAAGGTCTTTTAAATTTATATCACTATTTGCTACTAGGGCCGCCATTCCAGCTTTCCCATCATTTCCTGGTAAATCAACACCATAAACATTAACTTCTTCGATATGATTAAAACCTTGAAATGCATGAGCAACCTCTGAAGTAGCTACATTTTCACCCTTCCATCTAAAAGTATCTCCTATTCTATCTATAAAATAAAAGTATCCATTTTTATCGCGACTTAATAAATCTCCTGACCTAAACCACTGATCATCTTTAACAAATACATCGCTTAGGATTTTCTTTTGTGTTGCTTGTTTATCTACATAACCATCAAAACCAGCAGCATCAATTTGGATCTCGCCAATTGCTTCACCAACCTCTCCATCCTCACACGGTATACAAAATCCTTTTTCATCTCTTATTGGTTCTTCTTTTTCGACATCAAACTTTACAATTTCAATATTTAACATTTTTTTTAGATAACCTGGAACTCTGCCTATAGCTCCACTTTTTCCATCATAATTAATTAGAGATATATTTCCCTCGGTTGCGCCATAAAATTCTAAAATTCTTTTTATTTTAAATCTATTTTTAAAGTCATCCCAAATATCTGGTCTTAAACCATTACCAGTTGCTATCCTTAAATTATGATTTTGTTCAAATTTATGCTCAGGAGCATTTAGTAAATATCTGCACAATTCACCAATATATTGAAAAACGGTGACATTATATTTATTAACATCAGACCAAAAATCATTTACTGAAAATTTTCTTTTTAATACTAACGATGCCCCAGTTGTCAACGCTAGGCCCACAGCAATAATCCCACCTGCTGAGTGATAAAGTGGTAAAACATTATAAATCCTATCTGTTTTTCTAGGAACAACTGCAGATGCAAACCCCATAAGCATTAATCTTAATCTTCTATGTGTGATCGTAGCAGCCTTAGGGTCCCCGGTTGTACCTGAGGTATAAATATAAAGAGCAACATCTTCATTAGAAACATTATAGTCAATCACAGGCATTACATTGCTTAAGTTCTCGAGAGTTAATCCTAAGTCATTATAATCTTGTTTATTGATATCACCCTCTACCCAAACCTGAAAACTTCCTTTTATTGTATCATCCGTAGTTTCAAAATTACTTATTAGCTCTTTGCCTAATATGAGTTTACTAGCTCCAGATATACTTAAAGAGTGATTCAAAGGATGGCCCGTAAGGTTCGTGTTGATTAAGGCAGAAGTACCTCCAACTTGAGCAATACCTATCCAAGCCATTAAGAATTCAGGTCTATTCTCCATAAGAAGAGCTACTACATCACCCTTTTGTAATCCATTATCAAGAAACCAGTGTGAGTACTGATTTGCCCCATTAATTAATTCCCTATAGGTAATTTCTATATCCTCGAAATATATAGCTATAGAATCAGGTGAACTATCAGCATAACCAGCAATTTTTTTTGTTATTATTGCGCTTTCATCATTATTAATTGATTTCAAAGACGACAATATTCTTCTTAGAGTTGATAAATAGATTAATTCATTCTTAATTTTTGTTAACATTATTTCTTTAATTTTTCTAAATACTTTTGTTGTTCATCTAAAAAGCCTGGCTCTAACTGCTTTATTGCCTTTGAATTTATTTCCCAAAATGGTCTCTTAATTAGAGTGGGAAAATTTTCTAATATTGTCAAAGCATCAGATTCAAAATCGTTTTTTAAATTTTGATCAAGTTGTCTCCAGGTTGCACTCTTCTTGTTAAGAGCCTTGTCAATACCATGAACAGTCAACCATTCTTTAATTTTACTTTTTTTTATTGGATTAACTTTAATATCAAAAAAATCATATGAATAATTATTATCTTTAAGCCACTTAATAGCTTTTCGACAGCTATCACAATTTTTTAAGCCATATATATTTATCATAAATTTATGCCGCTACTTGAGAGTTTTTTCTTAAATAATTTTCTTCCTTAATAGAGAACTCATTTAGCACTTCTTTATAAAGCTCAGGTTTACCTGCTTTAAGAATAGTTCTTACTTCAGTTATTGGCTTTTCTAGAAGCTTTTCCCAATCCGCACACGCCCAAAATGACGCTTCTTTTCCTAATTCATATCCTTCTTTAATAACATCTCGTAAATCAATATTAAAATTTAATTCTTTAGTGACTTTGCCCATTATTCTATAACCATAAAGTACAATCGCACCAATACCTCTGTTTTTCTCTTGTGCATATGTAAAAGCTAATAAACTTAGTTCACCAAGAGCGTCTCGGCCATATCCTGTTGTAACATGCCATAAATCATGCATGTCACGTAATCTTGTGTGAAAAATATTTTCTTCTTCAGTTTTATTGGGGTCAAAATTTATTTCACTAGCAGAAACAAGCTCATCAGGGGTAAGTTTCTCTTTATAAATAAAATTATAATAATTTTTACCGAGTGATCCTTCGGGTAACTCCGACAAATAATCTTTTCTCTTTAATGTATTAATTAAATGAATTTTATTCTCTAATATTCTTTTTCCTACATCACTTTTTTTAAAATCTCTAAAAGCTTTACGATTTGTACCGCCTAAAGCATCAATTACATGAAATACTTGAACAGTATCTTCCTTATTAGCAGCAAGGGCTCTAAGCGCTTTTAGTGCCTTAATAGGCTTTATTCTGTTAGCCCATAATGATTTTAAATAAACGATAAAATTTTTCATAACTTAAAATACTAAAAAAAAGATTAAATAAAACAAAAATTTAAAGAAAATTAACAATTATTATGACAATATTCAAATTGCTTTTTTAAATTAATTTCTTATTTATTAAATAAATTGCGGGTGTGGCGGAACTGGTAGACGCGCCAGATTCAAAATCTGGTTCTGGTAACAGAGTGGGAGTTCAAGTCTCCCCACCCGCACCAAAAGTGGAAAAATGAAAAAAATTAATACGAAAATATTAGAATTAATAAAAAATAAAAATTCTTCAAAATTTTTATATTTGATTTCATTTATTGAAAGTATTTTCTTTCCTATCCCAACAGATCTTTTTATCATTCCAATTGCACTCATTAACAAAAATAGAGTTTTTTATATTACTTTACTAACAACAATTTTTTCTGTCCTAGGGGGAATAATTGGTTATATAATTGGACTTTATTTCTTTAATGAAATTGGTCAAATCTTATTAAGTTACTATAATTTAGAAAATCAATTCAAACTTTTCACTGATCTAATTATTGAATATGGTTATCTTTTTATATTCATTGCAGGTTTTACTCCTGTTCCCTATAAAATTGCTGCTATTGGTTCAGGATTTATAAACCTTCCAATCTTGATATTTATCACTGCAAGTTTTTTTTCAAGGGGTTTAAGATTTTTTATAGTTACATATTTTAGTTCTAGGCTTGGCGCTAGTGCAGAAAAAATTATAAGTAAATATTTCTTTTACATATCTCTTTTATTATTCTTAATTATTATAATAATTTTAATATCTGAAATAATCTTATGAAGCCAAATTTATTTATATTTTTTGTATCAGTTTGCGTGATTATTTTTGTACATTACTTGGAATATATCGGTTTTACTCCATGCCAATTATGTATCTATCAGAGATGGCCATGGTATTTAATAATATTTTTGAGCTTTGTTTCAATTTTTTATAACAAAAGAATTTATCCTTATAATAAATTCATAATCTTTTTGTTTTTTGTTGGAAGCGCTGCATACGCAGGTTGGCATGCTGGAATAGAATGGGCTTTTTGGGAAGGGCCCTCTACATGCGCAACAGGAACAGATAAAATTGAGAGTCATGATGATTTATTAGAAAACATTCAAAGTATTCAATCTTTTGTGCCATGTAATGAAGCAAGTTTTAGATTTCTTGGTTTATCTTTGGCAGGTTATAACTTTATTTCATCTCTAATGATGTCTATATATACTTTTTTATTTTTAAGGAATGAGAATGAATAAAACTCGGTTGGAAGAAATAATTAGAGTAGATCATGCTGGAGAACATGGAGCAACATCAATATATAAAGGAACTCTTGATATTTTGAATTTATTTGGTGATAAAAAAACATTATCAATCATTCAAGACATGGCGGAAGGTGAAAAAAAACATGTTAGAGAATTTAATAGATTGATTAAAGAGAAATCTATAAGGCCTACAGCTCTATTGCCTATTTGGAAAATAGCTGGTTATTCATTAGGGGCTTTATCGGCAATCCACAGTAAAAATGCAATAATGGTATGCACAGAAGCAGTTGAAGAAGTTATTGATAAACATTACTCCGACCAGATTGAAGAATTAGAAAAATCTGGTGAGGAAGAATCTCTTTTAAATTCTATTAGGGAGTTTCATGCGGAAGAGGTAGAGCATGAAATGATAGCTAGGGAAGAAATGGATGAAATTTCTCCCATTATGAATATATTCAAAGACATTGTTAAAGTTGGCTGTAAAACTGCAATAAAAATATCAGAGAAAATCTAACTTTCTAATTCTATATCCCAATATAGAAAATCCATCCAGCTTTCGTGAAGATAATTAGGTGGAAAACTTTTACCATTTCTGTGTAGCTCATGAACATTTGGTTTAAAAGGTAATTGAAATGGATTCATATCGATATCTTGATGTAATTTGTTAGACTTTTTTAAATTACAAGAAGAGCATGCAGTAATAACATTACTCCATGTGGTAAGTCCGCCTTTTGATCTTGGAACAAGATGATCAAAAGTTAAATCTTCTTTTGAACCACAATATTGGCACATAAATTTATCTCTTAAAAAAACATTAAATCTTGTAAAGGCTGGCCATTCTGGTGGTTTGATGTAATCTTTCAGAGATACAACAGATGGGATTTCAATCTCAGTACTTGGTGACCTTACTTTTAAATCATAAGTAGAAACAATATTTACTCTATCTAGATAAACTGCCTTTATGGCATCCTGCCATGACCATAAAGATAAAGGATAATATGAAAGAGGTTGATAGTCTGCATTCAAAACAAGTGCCGGGCATGAATCAGGATGAGATTTATTTGTTAAGGTCATATTCATATATCTGCTATTAATGTATAATTAATCCTAGAAAATTTTAAAATAAAAATAAACAAATAATGACATTAAAAAGAACAAGATTTGCACCAAGTCCAAATGGGAAATTGCATTTAGGACATGCTTTTTCTGCAATTATTTCAGAAAAATTGGCAAAAAAATTTGATGGTGAATTTATTGTTAGAATTGAAGATATAGATATAGGCAGGAGTTCAAAAGAAAATGAGGGATCAATTCTTGCTGACTTAAATTGGCTTAATTTGAAATTTGATGAGAAAAATATAAGAAGACAATCAGAATATTTTGATTTGTATGAAACCTATTTAAAGAAACTTAGAGATCTAGATCTAGTTTATCCTTGTTGGGCTACTCGATCAGAAATTAAAAAAACTATAAACAATAATAAAATTAAACACCCAAATTGGCCAATAGACCCTGATGGTCAATATATATATCCCGGTATCTATAAAAATATATCTCCTGCTGAAAGATCAGGTATGATGTTAAGTGGCAAAGACTTTTCATGGCGTTTAGATATCGAAAAAGCAATTAGCTATTCCAAAGATAAAATAAAATCGGAAATTTCTTTTAGTGAAGTTGGTCTAGAACCTATCGGAAGAAGAATGGCTGAGCCGCATTTATATGGGGATATTATAATTGCAAGAAAAGATATCCCCACTTCTTATCATCTAGCAGTTACAGTTGATGATTTTGAACAAAATATTACTGTGGTGACTAGAGGTCTTGATATTTACCCAGCCACCTCAATACACCGTTTATTGCAAATCATTTTTGACTTTCCTGAGCCTGAATGGTTTCATCATAATTTAATAAGAGATAAAGAGGGTATCAAATTATCAAAAACATCTAGTTCCGCTAGCATCGAGTCTTATAGAAATAATGGCTACTCGGCTCAAGAAATAAAAAAAAAGATCAGTAAAATTGAGCCTTTCCCATTATAAAATTTCTTCTGCGACTTTTTAATCCTTTTTCTTTTGATTTTGATAATATATTAGTTCTATGAGAAAAAATTATGAACAAAGATCAAATAGTAAATGAATTAGAAGAAATATCCAACTTTGGTATCAATTTATTAAATTCAGCTAGAGAAAATGGTGTTTCGGTTGAAGAAAAATTTTCTGATAGTAATCAACATTATTTTCATGGTTTTGCCTGGTACGCCACTTATTTTAAAGCAATTGAAACAGCATATTATTGGATAAAAGATTTAGCAGAAAAAAACCTTTTAACAGATTATGAAGTTGAAATTGCAAAAGTAGGTATTGGAGAATTTTGTTTACAAATTATTCATGGTATTCCAATGAGTCAAAGCGAGACAATAAGGCCAAATGAAATTTTAATCGACGATAAGTTGATACAAGAATTCCAAAAAATTTCTAAAGTACTTATAAACGGAAATCTATCTGTTTCGAAACAGAAACTGTGCGAATTAATTCGAAAGAATTCAAATAATCGGATTTCACCAAATTTTGGTTTAGACGATACCTACGAACAGATTCGTCAAGAATTTGCAAAATTTACTAATGAAAGAATAATTCCTAATGCACATAATTGGCATTTAAATGATGAATTAATTCCTTCTAGCATAATAGATGAAATGTCAGAATTAGGAGTTTTTGGGCTAACTATTCCAGAAAAGTATGGTGGATTAGGATTAAGCAAAACTGCAATGTGTATAGTTTCTGAAGAATTATCAAGAGGATGGATCGGAACAGGCTCACTAGGAACCAGATCAGAGATTGCCGCTGAACTTATCCTTATTGGAGGCAATGAAGAACAAAAGAAAAAATTTCTTCCAAAAATAGCAAAAGGAGAAATATTGCCAACTGCTGTTTTTTCTGAACCAGATATTGGTTCTGATTTAGCTCATTTAAAAACCAGAGCAAGATTAAATGGTAATAATTATGAAGTTACTGGTAATAAAACATGGATTACTCATGGTGCTAGAGCAAATTTAATGACTATGCTGGTCAGAACAAAAAAAGATATCAAGGATCATAACGGTTTATCAATTTTATTAGCCGAAAAAACATCCGGAACGGAAGATAATCCGTTTCCAGATCAGAATATTAAAGGTGGCGAGATAGATGTAATTGGTTATAGAGGAATGAAAGAATATGATATTGCCTTTGAGAGATATGAGGTACCATCNGCTCATCTTCTTGGTCAAAAAGAAGGNCAAGGNTTTAGACAATTNATGTCAACATTNGAGTCTGCAAGGATACAAACTGCTGCTAGAGCATTAGGAGTTTCNCAAAATGCCTGTGATTTNGCTCTNAAATACTCACAAGAAAGANTTCAATTTGGTAAAGANTTGATAAATTTNTCACGAATTAGTGAAAAAATAGCAGCAATGTNNGCAGAAACTATGATAGCTAGNCAACTNACTTTATATGCGGCAAGAATTAAAGACACAGGNCAAAGATGTGATATGGAAGCAGGAATGTCNAAGNTNTTNGCTGCAAGGACAGCTTGGGCATCAGCTGANAGCGCACTTCAAGTTCATGGAGGGATTGGATTTGCAAGCGAAACACCAATCAGTAGAGTGCTAGCAGATTCAAGAATCTTAAGTATCTTTGAGGGTACCGCAGAAATACAAGCACAAGTGATTGCAAAAAGACTTTTTGAAAGTAATAATAGATAATTATTATAAATTTTTGAAAAATGATTTATGTTTAATATTCTTTTTCGAGAGACAAAAATGATTACAATAAAAATATTTAAAATTGCCCTAATTTCTTTATTCCTACCTTTAAGTTTCTTACAAGGAGCAGAATATCGTATTGGTTTGTCAATGCATGATATTGAGAGAAGAATTGAGGGAGGNCCTGCTTTATCGATTGAAAAAGTTTTCGATAGACCTGAATGGTGGCATAGATTTGCTGGCAACCCTCACATCGGAACTCAACTAAGTCTTGCAAACCATACTCACCTATTTTACGCGGGATCAACATGGAATTTATTTAACAAGAATAAGTTTTCTGGTGAACTAGCTTTTGGTGCAGCGATACATACAGGTAACAATGAAATAAAAGACGGTGAATTAGGATACGGCTGTAAAATAAATTTTAGAGAACTAATAGCATTTGGCTATGATATAAGCGATACGCAAAAAATTCAGCTTAGTGCACAACATATGTCTAATGGAAGTTTATGTGATCCTAATCAAGGACTTACAAGTGTTGGATTAAGATTTGCTTGGAAATTAAATTAGTGATTCGATTAACAAAAATTTATACCAGGACAGGTGATAAAGGCGAAACAAGTCTTGGGGATGGCTCTAGAGTTTCTAAAGAAAATAACAGAGTAGAAACCTATGGAACAGTTGATGAGGCAAATTCCATTATTGGTCTTGTTCGAACAAAAACAAAACAGGCAGAATTGATATTGCTAGATAATATNTTAGCAACAATTCAAAATGAGCTCTTTGATTTAGGGGCTGAATTATCAATTCCTATTAATGATAAAAATATGGAGATGTTAGAAAAAACCAAGATTACCGAAAAACAAATCGAAAGGCTAGAAAATGAAATTGATCAACTGAATGCTAACCTATCTGATCTTGAATCCTTTATACTACCTGGCGGAACATTGGCATCTTCGTACTTGCATTTAGCTAGAACAGTCGTTCGTAAGGCAGAAAGATTAATGGTAAAAATGAATAAATTAGAAAAAAAATCTGTTTCTGAAATAGCACTAAAATATATTAATAGACTTTCGGATCTTCTTTTCGTAGCAGCAAGATATGCTAATCAAGCTGATATTGGTGGCACAGGAGATATTTTATGGAAACCCGGAAGATCAAAAGAGGAGTAGAACAATACGCTTAAAAGAATTACATAAACTTTTAAACTGAGTTATTGACACTTCATGTTAGGGGTTTTAATTTCCCGTTAATTTATTTTCAAATTTTTTTGGAGTTAGTAATGAAAATAATTGTACCTATTAAAAGGGTTGTAGACTACAACGTTAAAATAAGAGTCAAATCTGATCAATCAGGTGTCGAACTTGATAATGTTAANATGTCAATGAATCCATTTGATGAGATTGCTGTTGAAGAAGCAATTAGACTAAAAGAAGCNGGNACTGCTGAAGAAATTATTGCTCTTTCAATAGGGCCTCAGCAAGCACAAGAAACAATTAGAACNGCTCTTGCTATGGGTGCTGATCGAGGTATTCTTATAAAATCAGATCAAAATGTTTCACCTTTGAATGTTGCAAAAATTATAAAAGCAGTAGCAGAAGAAGAAAATCCTGATTTAATAATTNTAGGAAAACAAGCAATTGANGATGANTCAAATCAAACAGGTCAAATGTTATCTGCGTTATTGGGTTGGTCTCAAGGTACATTTGCATCTGAGATAAAATTGGAAAATGATAAGTTATTAGTCACTAGAGAAGTTGATGGAGGTCTACAAACAATAAAACTTAGCATGCCTTCAATAGTAACAACTGATTTGAGACTTAATGAACCTAGATATGCGTCACTTCCTAATATTATGAAAGCTAAGAAAAAAGAAATTACCGAAAAAAGTCCTGAAGATTTAAATATTTCTATTGAACAGAATTTAGAAATTATAAAAGTTTCAGAACCAGCTCAAAGAGAAGCTGGTGTAAAAGTTGAGACAGTAGATGAATTAGTGGATAAATTAAAAAATGAAGCAGGAGTTATTTAATGACAACATTATTGATTGCAGAACATGATAATAACAGTATTAGTGACTCAGTAAGGAAGGCTATTACTGCAGCCCATGAAATAGGTGAACAGGTAGATATATTAGTTGCTGGAAAGGATTGTAATTCTGCTGCAGAAGAAGCTGCAAAAATTTCTGGAGTAAATAAAGTCTTAACTTGTGATAATGATATTTACGCAAAACATTTAGCTGAACCATATGCGAATCTAATTGTTTCTCTATCAAGTAATTATAATACTTTTATTGCCCCAGCAACGACGACAAGTAAAAATTTTATGCCAAGAGTAGCTGCTCTCCTTGATGTTCCTCAGGTTTCAGACATAATATCAGTTATTGATAATCAGACATTTGAACATCCAATTTATGCAGGCAATGCTATTGAGACAGTAAAGTTATTGGCAGAAAAAAAAGTTATTACAGTAAGAGCAACTGCTTTTCAGGCTGCTGAAGATCAAGAAGCTGTTAATATTGAGGTAGTCGATTCAGCATCTAATCCAGAATTATCTGAGCATATATCTGAAGAATTAACTGAATCAGACAGACCTGAACTTACATCAGCTAAAATTATCATATCTGGTGGAAGAGGAATGCAATCAGGCGATAATTTTGTATTATTAGAAACTATAGCAGATAAATTAGGCGCTGCAGTTGGTGCATCACGTGCAGCTGTTGATGCTGGATTTGTTCCAAATGATTATCAAGTTGGTCAAACTGGTAAAGTTGTTGCTCCTGAATTATATATTGCTGTAGGAATCTCTGGGGCTATTCAACATTTAGCTGGCATGAAGGACTCGAAAGTTATTGTTGCTATTAATAAAGATGAAGAAGCGCCAATTTTTCAGGTAGCAGACTATGGTTTAGTTGCAGATTTATTTAAAGCAATACCAGAGCTGGAAACAGCATTAGGTTAATTTAAATTTAAGAATTCTTTAATTCGGCAATAAATTTTTTTACCTCTTTTGAATCCCATTCGAAGTCACCATTATATCTTCCAATTTCTTTTCCATTTTTGTCAAAGAGAATTGTTATTGGTAATCCCTTTGCATTAATATATTTTCCTACCATAGTTGTTGGATCATGNTAATTATTTAAATTCTTTATATTAATTTCTTTAAGGAAATCATCAACTTTAGAAAAAACTGTTCTTTCAACAGACACAATAATAACCTGAAAATTTTCATCACCCATTTCTTCCTGCAAATTATCAAGTGAAGGCATCTCTACTCTGCATGGCAAACACCAAGTGGCCCAAAAATTCATCAAGATAAACTTTCCACTGAAATCGGATATGTTATACTTATTACCTTCTGAGTCGTTAAATTCAACAATATCAAATTTTGATAATGGATCTGGCTCAGAAAGTTTAAAATGTTCTGAGTCATTATTGAACAAACCAATAGAATAAGAAACTATTAATAGTAAGCTGCAGGAGATGATTAACAAAAATATAATGAATTTCTTTTTTGACTTAAACATGAGAGTTCTATAGAGAGGTTTTTTTTAAATTAAAAGTAAATATGGCTAGAAAAATACAAAAAAATAAAATGTGGGGAGGTAGATTCAAAACTGATCAAGATAAAATAATGCTTGAAATGAACTCTTCTATTGAATTTGACTCTAGGCTTTATCTTGAAGATATTATTGCCTCGATTGCACATGCGAAAATGCTCGCAAAAAAGAAGATAATTTCTTCGGCAGAATCACAAAAAATTATATCTGGTTTAAAAAAAATCAAAATTGAGTTTGAGAAGGGTATTTTTAATTTAGATCCACTTCTAGAAGATATACATATGAATATTGAGTCAAATCTTCAAAAAAAAATTGGCAATGTAGCTAAGAAACTTCATACCGGTAGATCAAGAAATGATCAGGTAGCAACCGATATGAGACTATATATGAGGAAACAATGCCAAGAAATTATAAAAAAAATTACGATGATTCAAAAAGAATTAAGTAAAAAAGCTAGCAAATATTATGATTTTATTATGCCAGGATTTACTCATATGCAAATTGCTCAACCTGTTACACTTGGTCACCATCTCCTTGCTTATGTAGAAATGCTCGAGAGAGATAAAAATAGATTTCAAGATGCATTAAAAAGGATTAATCAAAGTCCTCTTGGCGCTGCAGCATTAGCGGGAACTACCTTTCCAATTGACAGAGAAATGACATCTAAAGCTCTAGGGTTCACGAATCCAATGGCTAATTCGATTGATGCAGTTTCATCAAGAGATTTTATTATTGAACCTTTAGCTGCCTCATCAATACTTGCTTCTCATCTTTCAAGGTTTTCTGAAGAAATTATACTTTGGGTCTCTGAAGGTTTTGATTTTATTGAATTACCCGATAGCCTTGCTACAGGATCATCAATAATGCCTCAAAAGAAGAACCCTGATATTGCAGAATTAGTTAGAGGAAAGAACGGAAGAGTTATCGGCGCATTAATGTCAATTCTTGTTGTTATGAAGGGATTACCATTAGCGTATTCAAAAGATCTTCAAGAAGATAAGGAATTAACATTTGATGCTATAGATAATATTTTGAATTCTCTTGAAGCAATAAATGCCATCGTAAAAAAATTAAAACCTAAAAAAGAAAATTTATCCTCTGCCGCACAGAAGAGTTATTCTACAGCTACTGATTTAGCAGATTGGCTTGTTTCTAACTTAAATATTCCTTTTAGAGAAGCTCATAAAATAACTGGAAATATAGTCAGATATTGTGAGAAAAAGAAAATTAAACTATCTGAACTAACAATAAAAGAACTTAAAAGTTTTAATAAAAAGATTAATGATGATATTTTTAATGTGCTGGATGCTGAACAATCTGTTAATCAAAAAAAATCTTTTGGTAGCACATCTCCATTAATGGTAAAAAGATCAGCAACAAAATGGATAAAAAAATTACAGAATGAAAAAAAATAGCATCATAATTATCATGTTTATAATTCTATTATCTGGATGTGGCAGAAAGGGAGATTTATTGCCACCTCCATCAAATAATATTAATCCTGTCGGGATATTCCTCGAAGGTAAGTAATTATGTATTCTTACAAAAACAAAAATCTTCACTGTGAAAATATAAATTTAATTGAATTATCAAAAAAAGTTGGTTCACCGTTCTATTGTTATTCTTCTAAAATACTTGAAAGTAAATATAGTGAACTTACTGATGCTTTTATAGAAGAAGATCTCCTTGTTTGCTTCTCATTAAAAGCTAATTCAAACCAATCAATTATAAAAACATTCTCTTCATTAGGCTCTGGAGCAGATGTTGTTTCAATTGGAGAGCTTAAAAGAGCTTTAAAAGCAAAAATACCACCCAATAAAATTGTTTTTTCTGGAGTCGGTAAGAATACTGACGAAATCATATTTGCAATTAAAAATAAGATATTAATGATTAATGTTGAATCTATTTCTGAGCTTAAAAAAATTTCAATGCAAGCAGCAAATCTAAATATGATTGCACCAATATCACTAAGAGTTAATCCTGATATCAAAGCTGGTGGAAATGAAAAAATTTCTACCGGAAAGAAACAAGACAAATTTGGCATTTCTATTAAAGAGGCAATTGATGTTTATGAACTTGCATCAAATCTAGATAATATTGAAATTAAAGGTATTGATGTACACATTGGAAGTCAAATTAATGATTTAGAGCCTTTCGAAAAAACTTTTGATAGTATTGTTGAAACTATAATTAAATTAAAAGATAAGAATATTGATATCGATATAATCGATATAGGAGGAGGTATAGGAATAAATTATACTGATGAAAAAGCCCTAAATATTAAAGATTATGCAGCAGTAGTTTCAAAAAAATTAGGATCATTAAACAAGAAAATTATAATTGAACCTGGAAGATTTTTGACAGCTGAGTCAGGTATACTCGTAACAAAAGTAATTTATATTAAGGAGAATGAGTCTAAAAAATTTATCATCGTTGATGCAGCTATGAATGATTTTATAAGGCCATCTTTATATGGATCATTGCATAATGCTCTTCCAATAATTAAAGATGATAAAGAAAGTCCTATAGAAAGTTATGATGTAGTTGGGCCTATCTGTGAAACGGGAGATTTTTTTATAAAAGACTTCACAACTTCACAACTTCTAGAAGGAGATCTTTTAGCCATTACAAATGTTGGAGCTTATGGTTCTGTTTTATCATCAAATTATAATTCGAGGCCTTCAATTGCAGAAATAATTATTAAAGACGATAGTTATTCTGTCATAAAGAAGAGGCAGGATATAGAAGAAATGATTGATCAGGATAGCTTAGCTGATTGGCAAGAAAATTAAGGA
This sequence comes from Rhodobiaceae bacterium, assembly GCA_002726005.1. GTDB lineage: Bacteria > Pseudomonadota > Alphaproteobacteria > MED-G09 > MED-G09 > AG-430-B22. The sequence goes on along the minus strand of PBRS01000025.1, from coordinate 16,938 downwards.
ATAATCTCTATCAGAACCTTATTGGCGTTCTTTGGGTAATTAATAAAATTTGTTGAAAATGATTTTTGTTCATTCATTTTAAAATACTCATTATTTAAAACAATAATCTCTTGCATAATAACTTTTTCATCTGGCCCTACTATTTTAACAATTACATTAGGAACAATTCTCATATAATTTGACTGATTAATTAAAGAACCCGAAACAATTAAGGACTCTTTATTATTAATAATTGTTGAACGAGATTCTAAATTATAAATATCTATACCTCTAATATTTATTGAGGGATCAACAAACTCTAAAACAGGTCTTAGTATAGGAAAATTTTCCAATAAGAAAATTCTATTGTACCAAATCACCCCAAGCGATAAGAAAATAGCCAGTATTATAATAATAGATAAAAAACCACCTCTCTCATTATCTTTTTCTTTAACTGGAACAGGTAATGGATGATCTGGTTTTATTTTTGGATCTAGTGTTTCATTTTTATTTTCTTTAATTACTCCTCCTTGAGAATTAATAGATTCATAAAGAGGAGGAACTTCAATAGCTTTGCCTTGCGAGTTTGCTGTCCAAATAAAATAACATTTAGAGCACTTAACTTTTCTATTTTTAGTTCCAAATTTCTCTGTGCTTACAGAAAAACTTGTATTACATGCTGGACATTGAATAATCATAATTTCTATATACTTCAGAAGGCATTATCTATTAATTATATAGGCCTTCCCCTTTGGCCCATCCGATAATACAACCAAAGCACCATTTGTTGATAATTTTATACTTCTAATTCTGCCTTTGATTTCATCAAAAATAATTTTTTCTTCTAATGTATTATTATCAAGGGAAATCCTTCTTATTTCACCGGGAACAAGAGAGCTTATAATTAAGCTATTATTATATTCAGGAAACATTTCTCCATCATAAAAAATCATATCAGAAGGTGCTATTGAAGGCACCCAATATGTTAAGGGTTGCTCCATGCCAATCTTTTCCGTAAATGGAGAAATTATACTACCATTATAATCTATACCGTAAGTAATGGCTGGCCAGCCATAATTTTTACCAGCAGTAATTAAGTTAAGCTCATCACCACCACGTGGGCCATGCTCATTAGAATATAATATATTATTTTTTGAGTCGTAAGCTATTCCCTGCTGATTTCTATGACCATATGAAAAAATTTCTGGTAAAGCATTTTGTGTATCAATGTAAGGATTATCTTTTGGAATAGAGCCATCAGCATCAATACGAATAATTTTACCAAAATGATTATCAAGTTTTTGTGCATCTTCACGATAATTAAAACCATCGCCAGATGTTATTATTAATGAATTATCATTCAAAAAAACTAGGCGCGCGCCATAGTGATTTGATGTTTTTCTGTATGGCGCTGCCTCAAAAATCGTCTTTTTATTCATGAGTTCATTTTTTATTAGCTCTGCACTAATAACTTTAAGAGTATTTTTATTTTTGTCTCCATACGAAAAAGAAATGAAAACAATATTATTGTTCTCAAATTCAGGATGAAGAATAATATCTGATAAACCGCCTTGGCCTCTAAACAAGGCATTTGGAATTCCGTTAATATCAGTAACCTCTCTAGTTTTGATATCTATTTTCTTTATTTTACCAATAAGTTCAGTAACAAGGATATCGCCATTAGGAAGGGTGGCCGAGCTCCATGGATGGTTAAAATTATGTTCAACTTTCTCAACATTATATTTTAAATCAGTTGCGATTAGAGGCCTTGCAAGAACCATAGCTATAAGAGAGACCAATAATAATATTCTATATTTATAATTTAATTTGTGTTCAATTCTCATTTTTAAATACCTTATTTAAGAGTAGTCCATGTAAATATCCACCCAAAAGGCCGGATACACAAAAAAGAAAAAGTCCAAGAAAAGATCTCATTCCAGCAATTAAAATGGCCCCTGTAAATACCAATGTTGTCAACTTTAGCATTACAAAAACGCTAACAAATCCTGAAATTGAATAGGATAAAGTACGCTTAATTGGAAAAAAATATCTAACAATCGCAGTTATTAAAAAGGCTAAAAAAAAAGTTATTAAAATTATGACTAAAAATAAAAAGCCATTTGAAATATCTTTTAAAAGTAATTCAAAGAACATTTTGATTGAAACATTAAAACCTTGCGACGCTAACCAGATTAAGTTGGTTGATAAATTAATTAAGATTATAAGTGATGCCGTCAAAAACGAAGATATTACATAAAATATTGGTAAATAAAGAAATTTCATTTAGTTTTTCCTTTGAATAAGCCAAATGCCACTAAAAATAAAAGCCAATCCAATAATAATAGCAAAATTTATAGATTCATCTAACAAATAAATTCCTAATACTAATGCCCATACTGGTATCAAATAATTGACCATAGACATAAATATCGGCCCCTCTAAATCAACAATTTTAAACCATACAAATGTTGCAACTCCGGTTGAAAGAATGCCTAAGAGAAAAAGTAAAAGAATAGTTTTAATATCTATTGATGCCAAATCAGGAAAAGGCTCAAAAAGGATTGCTGTGATCAAGCCTATTAAAGATGCACTTAGTAAAGAGCCTATTGCTCTATCAGCAGGAGGTATATGAGAAATTTTTTTTGTTAATACAGTTGCTAAAGCATATGAAGAAGTTCCTAATAAAACTGCAATTTGTCCAAACATAAACATAGAATTTAAATTAACAATTTCTGAATTATTTAAACCAATTAATAATATGAGACCTAAAAAACCTAATGTTATGCCTAATATCTTAACAGAAGTAATTTTTTCATCTTTTAAAAGAAGATAAGAAAGTATAAGTGTCAATATAGGATTAATACCCATCAATATTGCTGTAAGGGAAGAAGGTATATATTGTTGTCCCCAGGCTATTATACTAAATGGGAAATTAAATCCCAGAAATCCAATAACAAAACTCCAAAACCAAAATTCTTTATTAAAAGTAAGGGATTTATTTTGTAGATATAACCAAATTAATAGAACCAATGAACCTAGAGCTATTCTGCTAAACATTATCCATAATGGTCCAATAGAGACAAGAATAATCTTAATTATCGCAAATCCTGACCCCCAAACAATACCCAAAAACAACAGCAATGATAGTGGAAGTAATTTCTTTTTCATTTCCTACAATACAAAATTATTAACAAAAATTTTAAGAAAAAATTTATGATTCAAAAAAATCTATGCATATATCCTTAAAAAAGTAATATTAATATATAATGCAACTTAAGACACTTTTAATTACTATTATTTTAGCAATAATGTTTCTATTTTTTTTACTACTAAATGAATTTAATTTGTTATCCAAAAAGAATGATTGGGAACTAAAAAATAAAACGAATTTTGATTCAATAGTGGTTTTGACTGGAANATTTGATCGAATAAAAAAAGGATTCGAATTGCTGGAAGCAAATTATTCAAAAAAGATGTTTATTTCTGGAGTTAATCCTATCGTTAAAAAGAATGAATTAAAAAAAATCATTATTCCAAACAATTCAACTGAGAAAATTAGTTTATTTGATTGTTGTGTATTTATTGGAAGAGAAGCAAAAAATACAAAAACTAATGCTGTTGAAGTAATAAAATGGATGAAAAAAAATAATTTAATTTCTGCAATTCTTGTTACTTCTGATATTCACCTTCCTAGAAGCATTTTAGAATTTCAAAATAATAATAATCATATTAAAATCACATCATGGCCTGTTAAAACTAATAGTAGGAATTTTATTAATTTTTTAAAGGAATTTTTAAGATTTAGTTTTATTCGTATTAAATATTTAATTATATGAGGTATAATTATAAAAAAAATTTTATCATATATATTGGTTACATTTTTTTTTACAGTCACTGCTATTATAGCATTAGCTGGTCTTCCATTATTATTTTTCCCAAGAAAATATACTGCTCTCTTAATCCACTCTTGGTCTAAATTAATGCTTTTTTTATTTAAAAGTTTTGATGGCTTAGATTGGACGGTTATAGGAGAAGAAAACATACCTGATAAACCATTTATTGTTGCATCGAAGCATCAATCAATCTGGGATACAATTTTTTTTACAGCTTATTTTAGTGATGCAGCTATGGTTTTAAAAAAAATATTAATATATTTACCTGCCTATGGATGGCATGCAGTTAAAGCTAAAATGATTTGGATTGATAGAAAAGCTAAAGGTAAAGCAATAAAACATTTACTTAAAATGGCAAAAGAATGCTCTAGCAATAATAGACCAATTGTTATCTTTCCAGAAGGCACAAGAGTAAATGTGGGTGAAAAAGGAGACTATAAATCCGGTTGTTTCGCTTTATATAAATATCTCGATATCCCATGCATTCCTGTAGCGTTAAACTCTGGTCTGTTTTGGGAAACAAAAGGATACGGAAGGAAAAAAGGCACTATAAAAGTAAAATTTCTAAAAGGTATAAAACCAGGGCTTTCAAAGAAAAATTTTCAATCATTATTAGAGGATAGAATTGAAACAGCCTCAGAGGAACTTTCAATAAATAAAAATAATGAAAAAAAATAAAAATTTATACAGGTACATAAAGTTACCTATTTATATATTCATTTTTACCTTAATTATATGGTCAACCTATTGGTTTTTAGGAGCCATATATATTGAGAATAGAGTTTTAAAAGATAATACTTTAAAATATGAAAAATCTATAATTTCTGGTTATCCATTTCATTTTGATATAAATCTAAAACAATTAAAATATAATCCTTTTAAACAAATTACACTTAAAGAAGTTAATTTAAAAACATTTGCATGGCGCTTTGATCAAATTAAACTATTAATAAATGAACAAATTTCTTTTCAAATTTCAAATTCAATAACAATTATGGCACTGCCATCAAATCTAACTATTGATTTTTATAATTATAATAAAAATAATAAAGAATTTAAGATTTTAGGAAATGACATAATTTTTTCTGAAAATTATAGTGATAAGTCATTCTCAATTGATGGTATTTCAGGAACTATCAAACATGAAGGCATATATAAAATTGATATTACAACAAATAAGGGCAAATCATCGCTTACGGCTCAAGGTTATGTTGATACTCAAAATGAATATTTAGAAGGAAATATAGAATTTTCTTTTTCTGACCCTAACGATATAAAAAGATTATTTCAAGTTTTTGGAATAAACATTGAAGAAAATCCTATTACTAACTTATTAATATATAGGGGTAAAATTGATTTAACCTTCGAAGATGGAATATCGCTTTTAGGACCTCTTCCAATTGGAAGAGCTCCAAAATTAAAATAAATTAATCCCCTCTTCCAAAATCAACTTTTTGTGTATCTTGACCAGCTTCAATAATATTTTTTCTTACATTCCTAGTTTTCTTGAAAAAATTTTCAAGATATTCATAGTCATTATCTTCAATCGCTGATTTCAATTTATCTAAATCATTTGAAAAATAATCTAGCATTTCTAAAACTGCGTCACTGTTGTTAATAAAAATATCTCTCCACATGATGGGGTCAGAGGCAGCAATCCTGGTAAAATCTCTAAATCCTCCAGCAGAATATTTAACAACTTCTTTTTTATTAACATTTGCTAAATCATTTGCCGTACCAACAATATTATAGGCTATCAAATGCGGAATATGACTGGTTATAGCAAGAACTTTATCATGATATTCTGGATCCATAATTTCAACCATGGCTCCTAAATTTTCCCAAAATGCTTTAACATCATTAAGCTTATCTAAATTTGTTCTCTTTGAAGGGGTAAGAACACACCATCGGTTATCAAATAAATCTTCAAAACCTGCCTCTGGTCCTGACATTTCCGTACCAGCTATTGGATGACCAGGAACAAAATGAATCGATTCAGGCAGAATGTTTTCAATCTCAATAATTACTCTAGATTTTGCTGAACCAGTATCAGTTATTACACATCCATCTTTAAGGTTAGGCGAAATTTCTTTAATTATACTCGCAAATGTAGATAGTGGTGTGGCTAAAATTACTAGATCAGTATTATGATTAATTTTGTTCAAGTCTAAATGAGCTTCAGATACCAATCCTCTTGATAATGCAGTTTTAACTGTTAAGTCACTTTTTGCAAAACCTTGTAAATGAATTTCATTACTAGACCTTTTAGCTGCTAATCCGATTGACCCACCTATCAGCCCTAAACCAATAATTGCTATTTTTTTGAAAGGACTCTCCATATTATTTTTTAAAAGCATTAACTGTTTCTATAAGTAACAGATTTGCTTCCTCCTTTCCGATGGTTATTCTTAAGCAGTTTGGTAAATTGTATTCTTCCATCTCTCTTACAATTATTCCTTTAGAACTTAATAGATGATAAGCTTCCTTAGCAGAAAATTTAAAAGATTCTAAAAATTCAACAAGTATAAAATTACATTGACTTGGATAAACAATTAAACCAAGGTCAATAAAGTAATCATTTAATATTTTTTTCCATTTACTGTTATGCTCTACAGAAAAATTAATGTGATCATCGTCTTCTAGAGCACTTATCGCAGCCATTTGCGCAGCTGTATTTACTGAGAATGGAACTTTTAGAATATCTAGTTTTTCAGCAATTTTTTTTGGGCAATATGCCCAACCAACTCTCAAACCAGCTAGCCCAAAAGCCTTTGAAAAAGTTTTTGTAATTACAATATTTTCGCTGTCTTTTGCTAATTCAAACCCTATTGAGTAGTCTTTCTCTTCTACATATTCTGAATAGGCAGCATCTATTACAAACAATATATCATCAGGAACAGATCTATTTAATCTCTTAATCTCATCAAAGTTTATATAACTTCCAGTAGGATTATTTGGATTCGCAATATAAATAATCTTTGTCTCATCGGTTAATGATGAAATAAAATTATCGATATTTGGCTGGAAGTTTTCTTCTTTCGCACGAACGACTGTTGCACCAGAGCTTTGAATGGCAAGCGGGTAAACTGCAAATGCATTTTCTGAAACTAGACCTTGATTTCCTTCATCCAAATAAACCCTTGCAAGCAAATGAAGTATTTCATCTGAACCACAACCGCACACTATTCTATCGCTATCTATTGAATATTTACTTGATATAGCCAATTTGAGCGCTGAATTTGATGAGTCTGGATATAGCCCTAAATTATTTGAAACTTTCTCATACTCTGCAATTGCATTAGAGCTTGGTCCAAAGGGATTCTCATTTGAAGATAATTTATAAATTTTATCAACACCTTCAATTTTACTTAGGCCGCCTTTATAAGCTTTAATGGCATTTAAATATTTTTTTGGTTCTGGTTTTTTCATAACTTTACTATCCAGTCTTTATATATCCAAAACTTCCTAAGATAGAAACACCTTTAATTTCAATATCTTCATAATATTCATCAACTGATATCATAAACTTGTCTTGAAGATTAGATATAATTGTAAAATTATATTTCTGGGATATCCAATTTTTGCTTTCTTCATTGCATACAAGAATGCTTTTATTGTTTCTAGCCCTTTCGGGTTTAACTTGGCCTAATAAAAATCCAAGACAATCATTTTCAAATACAGGTAAGCAACCAAAAATATTTATATTATTTGGTAAAGAATTTAACCACCAATCATCTTCTATTGGAAGAACTGCGATGAGATTTTTACTTCCTGAAATTTCTTTTATAACTTTAGAGCTTTCATGATCGAAAGTTTGTTTTGCTTTTGATCCATAATAATTTCTTACCTCTTTGCTTAACTCACTAACTTGTTTATCAGCTACAACAATTTCAAAAGAAGATTGAACAGAATTTGTTATTGTACTTATAATTTCTCTCCAGATATATAAAATAGACTTACCATCAAGATGGTTATTTGCCTTACTGTATAAATTCTCTAATAAATCTATTTCTCTTCCAGGTTTAAGAATATCAACTCCTTCTGTTGCCTTTATTGAGGAAATCGATTTTACAATTTCCGCTCTTTGCAGTATCGAAGATAATATCCTATCATCTATTAAATCTATTTTTTCTCTAAGTTTATTTAATTCTTCTTTCAAAAAAACCTCCGCTGAAGAATAACTAACATAATAATGGTAATTATTTCTATTCATAATTTGTTTGCTTTTATTTTCTTCATAATATAAATATCAAGATGCATTAAGAAAGGGGTTATCCCTGCCAACCTGCATACCGTGCGAAGGTGGTAATATATGCGGCCAAAAAGGCAAAAATTAGGTCTCATTTATCTTCTTAATTTTAACAGAGCTGGCCACTTAAGGCTGGGTATTTGATGTTCAGATTGTGCACCCTAGATTTACTTAAAGCACTAAAGAGAGGAAAAAATGAAAAATTTAAATTTTATTAAAATCTTTTTTATATTTTGTTTATTAACTTTTATTGGATCGACAAATAATCCAGTATTTTCACAAGAAAACACTTCTTTTAAAAGCGCAGGTAAATGGCTTGTTGGACTAAAGGTGCTCAATCTTGATCCAGATGTTGATTCCAATGTTTCAATTGGTGGAGAGGCAAAAGTAGATGATGATACTGTTCCTGAATTAGATATCAGGTATTTTATCACTGACAACATTGCTATAGAGGCTATTTTTGGAACAACAGAGCATAATGTTTCTGTTGCTGGTTCTGCATTAGGTAATGTTAATTTAGGTACTGTAAAAGTTCTTCCACCCACTTTTACTTTGCAGTACCATTTTAATAGTGAAAGTAACTTTCTTCCATATATTGGTGCTGGAGTAAATTATACTTTTTTCTATGATGATAATCCTGGTGATGCTGTCGGTATTAGCTATAAAGATGAAATCGGCTTTGCATTCAATATTGGTTTTGATTATGTATTAAGTGAAAACAATTACTTTAATATTGATATAAAAAAGTATGATCTTTCGACAGATGTAGTTGTGGATGCAGGAGCAGCTGGAATTGCAACAGCAGATGTTGATCTTGATCCATTAGCAATTAGTATAGGTTATGGATGGAGATTCTAGTAAATGTAATTCCTTAATTTACAAGAATCTATTATTTTATTCGGGATTATTATGAATGAAGAACATAAAAAGAATGATTGTTTATTTTATAATGATCCCGAATCATTATTGCTAGAAAGTGGACAAATAATTAATGGCCACGATATAGCATATAAAACCTACGGGACATTAAATTCAAAGAAAGATAATGCCATACTAATTTGTCATGCCCTATCAGGTGACCAATATGTTGCTAGTCTACACCCAATCACCAAGAAAGAGGGGTGGTGGGAACGAATGGTTGGTAAAGATAAACCAATAGATACTAGCCGATTTTTTGTTATATGTATAAATGTCTTAGGGGGATGTATGGGATCGACAGGGCCAGCATCTATTAATCCTGAGACCAACAAAGTATTTGCAGTAAATTTTCCGATAATAACGATAGCTGATATGGTTAAAGCACAAGTTAGGTTAATAGATAACCTTGGGATAGAAAAATTAGTTTCCGTAATTGGTGGCTCTATGGGCGGTATGCAAGCTCTCGAATGGGCTGCCTCCTATCCTGAAAGATTGAAATCAGCAATTCCAATAGCTACTTCCTCTAGACATACTGCACAAAATATTGCCTTTCATGAATTAGGCCGTCAGGCAATAATGGCCGATATAAATTGGAATGCAGGAAATTACAAAGATCAAAATACTAATCCTTCAAAAGGTCTTTCAATTGCTAGGATGACTGCTCATGTTACTTATTTATCTGAAGCTTCACTGACAAAAAAATTTGGAAGAAAATTACAAGATAAAACAGATCTTGGTTTTGGTTTTGATGCTGATTTTCAAATTGAGAGTTACTTAAGACATCAAGGCCATACATTTGTTGATAGATTTGATGCTAACTCATATTTATACATAACAAGAGCAATGGATTACTTTGACTTAGAAAAAACTCATAAAAAGTCTCTTACAGAGATATATGCTAACAGCAATTTAAAATTCCTAATTGTATCATTTACTGGAGATTGGCTATATCCAACATCAGAAAACTTAATGATAGTTAGGGCTCTAAGCGCAGGTGGGGTTGATGTAAGTTTTGTTGAAATTGAATCCGATAAAGGACATGATGCATTTTTATTAGATGAACCTGAATTTGATGTTTGTCTGGATGGGTTTCTTAAATCATTATGATTAAAAAGCTAAAATTATGATCACATTAAGAAAAGACTTAGATCTTATAGCAAATCTTGTTGAAGATAACTCTAAAGTTATCGATATAGGTTGCGGTAATGGCGAATTGCTTAATTTTCTGAATAAAAATAAAAACTCAAAAATTCAAGGACTAGAAATTAATCAGAAGAAAGTAAACAAATGTGTTTCAAAAGGTTTATCAGTTATTCAAGGAGATGCCGATAAGGATCTTGGCTTATATCCTGAAAAATCTTTTGATTATGTTATTCTTAGTCAAACTATTCAAGCAACACTTGAGCCTAAAAAAATTCTTACTGAACTAACAAGAATAGGTAAAAGAGTTATTGTCTCAATTCCTAATTTTGGTTTCTGGAAAGTAAGACTTGATCTTTTAATAAAAGGTAAAATGCCAATAACTTCAAAACTAAACTCAACTTGGTTTGAAACTGAAAATATTCACTTGTGCACAATATCTGATTTTACAGATCTATGTGATCAATTGAATCTAAAAATTAAACAAACTGTTACCATTGCGTCCAACAAACAAAAAAGGTTTTCTGGTAAACCAAATAAATCAGAAAATATATTTGCTGAAGAAGCTATTTTTCTTATTCAAAATTAGATTTTTTGATTTTTTCTATTGGATAAATTTGTGAAATTATTATTCCAATAAAAATTAAAGAAGAGCCTGTTAAAATTCTTGCGTTAAAGAATTCCGCTAAAATTAACCATCCAAAAAAAGCTGCAAATATCGCTTCAGTGCTCATTATTATTGCTGCTTCATTTGGAGGAGAATACCTTTGCCCAATCATTTGAAGCACAAAAGCAATACATACAGATCCAATTGAACAATATAGCAAAGTGATCAAAACTAGAGGGTTTCCAAAAAGATTTGGAAAATTAAATAATTCATTTGGAGAAAATAAAAAACCGAAAATTATTAAAACTATAGATGCGAATAAGAATTGTAATATAGCTAATAACATAATTGGATTTTTTTTAACACCATATGAAAGCACTTGAACATGAAATGCCCATAGCAATGAACCAAATATTACCCATATATCACCTTTATTAATTTTTTCTATCATAAAGCTACCCTCAGGTACGGCCAAAAGTATTGAACCAACGATACATATAAGAACTGCTAACCATAATGAAAAATGTGGTACTGAACCTAAAAAAATTCCTATAATTGGAACCAATAAAACATATAAACTAGTAAAAAAACCAGCATTAGTAGCAGTTGTAGTAACAAGACCAATCTGTTGGAATAATGCGGCAAATCCTAGAAAGGTTCCCAGGGTAAAACCGTAAATTATCAAGGATTTAGAATCTATTTTTTTTGGTAAACCAAAAAACGGTAGGATTGTTAATAATAAAAATGCTCCAATTAGAAATCTTATTGCTGTAAATTGAAGAGGGGACCAAAAGTCCATGGCAATTTTTTGCGGTATAAACGTTGAACCCCAAATTACTGAAGCAAGTAAAAGTATTAAAGCTCCTTTTAAATTGTCAGGGTATGTTTTTAACAAAATGTTTACTCAGAATCCTTCTGAGCAAGTATTTGTTTTCCATTATACATTCCAGTCTTAAGATCGATGTGATGAGGTCTATGAAGCTCACCAGAGTCCTTATTTTCTACAAAAGTTGGTACCTTAGTCTTATGACCTAACCTTCTCTTACCTCTTCTAGAGGGACTGACTTTTCTTTTTGGAACAGCCATTTTTATATCTCCAAATTATCAATGTGGTTTTATAAATGTATAATTCTATGCAGGCAAGTGGAAAGATTAATTAATAAATAAACAGGTACCACAAAGATAATATAATGCCTTAGGGTCATTATAGTTCCTTATATTAGTAAAAAGAGCTTCAAGCCTGTATTCAATATCTAAATTCTTATTTAGAATTTCGTTTTTCATATCGATTTCGTTCATTAGAAATGGTAAAAAATTCGAAAAGCGACTTTTTTTCTTATAAATTCTTTCAACATCATATTTATCTATTTCTGCTAAATTTGCTGCTTTTTCTATTGCATCATCCAAAGATCCCATTTCATCAATTAGATTGAATTTAAGAGCATCTTTACCTATCCATACTTGTCCTTTTGCCAATTTATTAACATCCTCAATTGACATATTTCTTCCTTCAGAAACTAAGTTAATAAATTTATCATATATATTTTGAATAATAATTTTATTTAGATTAATTAATCGTTCATCAGGTCTTTTTGAATAAATACCTCTGTAAGTATCAGAAAATACTGATGATGATACCCCATCTTCATTTAATCCAATTTTGTTAAAGGTCTCTTCAGCATTAAATATTACTGAAGCTACTCCAATAGAACCTGTAATAGTTAAATCTTCAGCAAAAATATAATCTGTTGAAGCAGCTACCCAATAGCCACCTGAAGCGGCAACACCCCCCATAGATGTTACAACAGGAATATTTTTTTCTTTTACACGAATTAATGCATCTCTTATTAATTCTGACGCAAATACTGAGCCGCCAGGGGTATTCACTCTTACTACTATTGCTTTTACTTGTTCATTTTTTAAAGCTTTATCAAATAAAGCAGAAATATTATCTCCACTTGCCGCACCAGAAGTTTGATAACCATCAATAATTGGGCCTAAAATATTTATAACTGCAACAGTATTTTCTTCATTATTATTTTCTTTAGATTTAAAATAATCTCTATAATCAACATGTTTCCATTCATTTTCATCTCTAGAATATTCTTCTTTGAAATATTTTTCTAAATCTCCTCTTTTTACTAAACTATCAATTAATTTATATTCAACTGAAGCTTTGCCCCAATCGCCTCCATTTTTTTCAAGTATCTGATCAATATTATTTAAATAATAATCAATTGACCCTAGGTTAAGTTCTCTGTTGACTTCAATTACATCAGTAATCTCTTTCCATATATTGCTAAAAAGATTTAGGCGCTGATTCTTATCGTCCTCACTCATTGATGAAAGAGTTAAATTTTCAAATGCTGTTTTAAATTGACCCTCAGAAAGATTAATTACCTCCAAACCAATTTTGTCGAAAAAGTCTTTAAAAAAGAGTCTTTTCGAGGAAAATCCTTGAAACAAAACTCCCCCTGATGGATAAGAAATAATTTCTGTAGATGGAGAAGCTATAATATATGCGCTCTGGGAAAAGAAGTCTGAATAAGCAATTATAAATTTACCTGAGAGTTTAAAATCTTCTAATTGATTAGTAATTTTAAGTAACTCTGCAGGATAGCCACCTAAAAAATCACTTAAATCAATAAATATCCCTAAAATCTTGTTATCATTCTTAGCGCCCTCAATCGCATTTAATAGTTGATGTAAATCAATTTGGGGTGTGTTTGTTTCTTGGAAAAAAATGTCCCCTAAATCTGTATTTGATGTCTTCTCTTCAACTATTAAACCTTCCATAGGAATATATAAGGTTGAACCATCCTCAACATCTATTGGCCCATCTAAAGAAGAAAAGCGGAAAAAAAAGACTATACCGGCAATAATTATCAGACCAGTTAAAAATTTTGGCAAAAATAGAATAAAACTTATTAAATTTTTTAAAAAAATTTTTGAGATGTATAATATTTTTTCCAAAAAATAGACCATTATTTTAGTTTAATATTTGTAATTATTTTCTGTTTCATCGCCTTTTAATGAATAGAAATAAATCAAAGGAATTATGCCTACAATAGTAAAAGTTAATAAATACCAAAGACCACTCTTATTTATATCATGCAATCTTCTTATTGATACTGAAATTTCAGGTATCAGAAGAAATAAATTAAAGGTAAAATTAAGTCCAGAAAATAAAATTGTTTCAAGGAATGTCAGTGATAAAAATAATAATACCCTAAATAATTGCCAGTGCCAAAATTCTGCTCTTGAAGATCTCCCTTCAAAATCGAAATATCTTGTAAAACAAGCAGTTACTGAATTTATGACATCATCAATAAAATTCACAATAAAATTATATAGAGAATCTATCTCCGAGATAAACCTTTCGGACATCTTCATTGCCTACAATATCATCAGGCTCACCTTCAATTAGAACTGAGCCCTCATGAATAAGAACGGCCCGATCTATTAAAGTAAGCGTTTCTCTAACATTGTGGTCAGTTATAAGAACCCCGACACCTCTTTCTTTCAAATGTGAAACTAGCTCTCTAATTTCACCAACTGCAATAGGATCTATACCTGCAAACGGTTCATCTAAAAGTATATATTTTGGATGTGAAGCTAAGCATCTAGCAATCTCTACTCTTCGTCTTTCTCCACCTGAAAGAGATAAAGCTGGAGTTCTCCTTAAATGATCAATATCAAATTCCTTTAGCAGGCGATCTATTTCTTCTTCAACTTTTTGTTTGTCTTCTTCTAGAATTTCTAAGATTGCTTTAATATTATCTTCAACAGTCAATCCTCTGAATATAGAAGCCTCTTGAGGTAGGTAACCAATACCATTCTTTGATCTTTTATAAATTGGTAAATCAGTAATATCTTCACCATCTAAAATAATTGAACCTGAGTCAGGTTTTATTAAGCCTATAATGGTATAAAAAAGAGTAGTTTTACCCGATCCATTTGGACCTAATAAACCTATAGCTTCACCACATTTAATTTGGAATTCTACTTCTCTTACAACCGGCCTACCAGAAAATGATTTACTTATTTTATTGATAATAAGTCCTTCATCTCTATTTTTAACTAGAATAGGCTTTTGATCTTCAGCGACCATTTTATTATTCCTCTTTACTGACTTGATCTACCAATACCCCTTTGACTCTCTCTTGGTCAAGTTTATCATCAAAAATCTCAATTTTTCCTGAATTTATATCTAAAATAAGTTTGTTTCCATTAATCATAGACATTTGATTTTTTAGCACAACATTTTCGGTCATAATAATCTTTCCATCGCTAACATTATAAGTTGCTAAATTACCACTTATAGAAGTTGAATCATTATTTTTAATCAAAATATCGCCAGAAGCTAACATTTTATAAAAACCCTCCTGAGAAAAACTCTGATCAAAAAATAGTTCGATTTGGTCGGCTTTTAAAAAGGAAGAACCCTGTTTAAGAATTACATTTCCAGAAAAGCCGATAGTTTTTTGTTTTCTTTCAATGAACATATTTTCTGAAATAATTTCATAAGGCTCATTTCTCTCTATAGAAAAATTATCACCTTCTTCAGATAGTCCAATATCTGTAGCAATAAAAGAAAAAAACATGAAAATCACTATAATGTTTTTTCTAATCATTTTTTAACTCACTTGTTGGTTTTAAGATTTTTAACCTAATACCTGATGAAAAGAAGAGTTTTGATCCTTTATCATGAACTTCGATTTTTCCTGCTTCAAAATTTACATTGTCTCTACCGCCACTAACTGGACCATCAATAAAAATAAAAGAAGTATCAAGATTCATTGATACGGAATTTGCAATAAATGAATAGCCATCAAATGTTTTTCCCTCAAGATTATCAAATAAAATAGCTGAGTTAGTTGATGCAAGATATTTTGCAAAATTAGATAATAGATTCAGAGTAAGTATATTATTATTGTAAAACTCTAAGTTTACTTTCTCTAACTCTATATCTTTAAGTTCTGGCCCTAGAGGACTAGCCCTATTTGCAGTTAATTTATAAAAACTTCCATCAGATGTGTTTCCTGTTAATAGCGGCTTAATAACACCAGAAGTAGAGTCAAAAGTTAATCTGGAGTAATTACCTATATCACTATCATCTACAACAAAAACCTTTTTGGTACTGATATATTGAAAAATAATAAATAAGATAAAAATAAATATAAAAATTGGTAAAATAAGCTTTAGCCTTTTTATTTTAATTTTATCTATTTGATTTTTCGATCTAATTTCATTCATAACTAATGTCTAAAAATATCGATTTCAGACCATCCATTTAAATCTAAATATGCTCTTGTAGAAATAAAATTGAAACAATCTTGTGCTAACTCTTTTCTATTTACTTTCTCAAGTTTATCTTCAAGTATTGATTTTAATTTGTGTAAATGTAGAACATCAGAAGCAGCATAAGTTTTTTGCTCCTCACTAAGTTCTTCTAGACTCCAATCAGAAGTTTGTTCATTTTTTGATAACTCAATTCCTAATAGCTCTTTACATATATCTTTTAAGCCATGTTTATCAGTATAAGTTCTTGCTAATTTTGACGCTATTTTTGTACAATAAATTGGAGTGCAATCAACATCCAAATAATGTTTAATAACAGCAACATCAAAACGAGCAAAGTGAAAGATTTTTTCACAATTTGGATCACTTAATATTTTTTTTAAATTAGGTGCATAATAATTGCTTCTATCAAATTGTAATAAATGAGCTGTTCCATCTCCTGAAGAAAGTTGTATTAGGCATAAAGGATCTCTCTCTGGGATTAATCCTAGGGTTTCAGTATCAATGGCAACGCTGTCTCCAAAATCAAGGTTTTTGGGTAAATCACCTTTATACATAGTAATAGTCATACGATCATTCTTTGGTAATTAAATAAAATAAGTTAAAATAAAAATTATATGGGGAATTATACATCATAATTTTATTATAAAAGATAATATTTCAAAAGAGTATTATAAATGGCAACATTATATCATTATCCATTATGTCCTTTCAGCAGGAAAATCAGGCTATTATTAAGAGAAAGAAATATTGACCCTGACCTAATAACTGAAGCATTTTGGCAAAAAAGAAAGGAATTCATAAAAACTAACCCTTCTGGTGATGTGCCAGTACTAATAATCGAAAAAAGA
>PBRS01000024.1 GCA_002726005.1 Rhodobiaceae bacterium | reverse complement strand
CTTCTTCTGCTGGAGCTTCTTCTGCTGGAGCTTCTTCTGCTGGAGCTTCTTCATTTATATCATGACCTTTAATACCAGCTGGTAAAGGTAAGTCTTCTCTTAAAGGAATTTTTTTCGCATCATTTAAAATAACCCAGCCACCTTTTGATCCAGGAACAGATCCCTTTACGAAAATATAACCATTTTCAGCGTCTGTTTTAATTACCTCAAGGTTCTGCGTTGTCACTGTAGAAGCCCCCATATGACCAGCCATTTTTTTACCTTTAAATACTTTACCTGGGTCTTGGTATTGACCAGTTGAACCATGACTTCTGTGACTAATAGATACACCATGCGACGCACGAAGACCGCCAAAATTATGTCTTTTCATAGCACCTGCGAATCCTTTACCTATTGATGTCCCTGTAACATCAATAAGCTGACCATTTATAAAATGTGAAGCAACAATTTCGGTGCCATTATCAATTAAATTTTCAGGTGTAACTCTAAATTCAGAAAGTTTTAACTTAGGCTCAACCTTATTTTTCTTGAAATGACCTTTCATAGACTTAGATAGCTTTTTATCTTTAATTTTACCTACCCCGATCTGTACAGCAGAATAGCCATTTTTTTCTTCTGTCATAGATGAAACAACATGACAATTATCTAGATGAAGAACCGTTACTGGAATGTGAGAACCATCAGATTCAAATATTCTACTCATTCCCAATTTTTTACAAATTAAACCTGTTCTCATGACTAAAACCTATAACTTTATCTCAACATCAACGCCAGCTGCCAAATCTAGCTTCATTAGAGCATCAACTGTTTGAGGTGTAGGATCAATGATATCCATAAGCCTCTTGTGAGTTCTGATTTCAAATTGTTCACGGCTTTTTTTATCAATATGAGGGCTTCTAAGAACAGTGAATTTTTCTATTCTCGTAGGTAATGGAATAGGTCCCCTTACATCAGCGCCAGTTCTTTTTGCTGTCTCTAATATTTCTTTAGCTGAAGTATCAAGCACTCTATGATCGTAGGCTTTTAATCTTATTCTAATATTTTGTTCTTTCACGCTACCCTCTTACTTTAAGCTAATTTTGAAATAATTTCTTCAGATACAGCTTTAGGAACTTCTTGATAATGATCAAACTGCATTGTAAATACTGCTCTTCCTTGAGACATCGATCTTAAATTATTTACATAACCAAACATATTAGCTAGAGGAACCATAGTATTAATAACAGTTGATGGTCCCCTAGTTTCAGTTCCTGATACTTGACCTCTTCTACTATTTAAATCACCAATAATATCTCCGAGATACTCCTCTGGAGTAACAACCTCAACACTCATAATTGGTTCTAATAGTTTTATTCCGGCATCTTTACAAACTTCTCGGAAAGCAGCACGAGCAGCTATTTCAAATGCCATAACACTTGAATCAACATCATGATATGCGCCATCAACTAATCTAACTTTAAAATCAATTATAGGGAATCCAGCTAATGCGCCAGTTTCTTTTATACTTGCTATTCCTTTAGAAACACCAGGGATATATTCTTTAGGAATATTTCCACCAACAATTTCACTTTCAAAAGAATATCCTTCACCTGGCTCAACTGGACTTACAATTATTTTCAATCTAGCAAATTGTCCAGCTCCTCCAGATTGTTTCTTGTGAGTATAATCAATTTCAGCTTCTTTAGATAATGTCTCTCTATATGCGACTTGAGGAGCGCCAACATTTGCCTCAACCTTAAATTCTCTTTTCATGCGGTCCACAAGAATATCCAAGTGAAGCTCGCCCATGCCACTTATGACTGTTTGCCCAGACTCATCATCTGAAGCAACTCTAAAAGATGGATCCTCTTTTGCTAATCTTTGAAGTGCAATGCCCATTTTTTCTTGGTCTGCCTTTGTCTTAGGTTCTACGGCCACTTCAATAACCGGATCAGGAAACTCCATTCGTTCTAATATAACCTGGTCTTCAGCATGGCATAGTGTATCACCAGTTGTTGTGTCTTTTAACCCAACTAAAGCTACAATATCACCAGCAAATGCTTCTTTTATTTCTTCTCTAGAATTAGCATGCATAAGAAGCATTCTGCCAATTCTCTCTTTTTTACCCTTAACGGTATTAATAAGTGTTTCTCCAGATTTAATAACTCCTGAATAAATTCTAGCAAATGTTAAATTACCAACAAAAGAGTCATTCATAACTTTAAAGGCCAACAATGATAATGGTTCTTCATCTGAAGATTTTCTTACAATTTCTTCTTCAGAATCAGGATTAATACCTTTGATAGCTTCGACATCAGTAGGAGAAGGCATAAAATCTACAACAGCGTCTAATAAAGGTTGGACACCTTTATTTTTAAATGCAGTGCCATTTAAAACAGGAACAAAAGATTGATTTAAAACACCAAGACGAATGCATTCTTTAAGTGATTCTTCTGATGGCTCATTTCCTTCAAGATATTGCTCCATAATACTATCGTCTTGCTCAACAGCCATCTCTACTAATTTAGTTCTATATTTTTCAGATTCTTCTTTAAGCTCATCCCTAATATCTTTATATTCAAATTCAGCTCCAAGGCTTTCTTCCTTCCAAATAATTTCTTTCATAGTAATGAGGTCAATTAATCCTTCATAGTTACTTTCAGCGCCTATTGGAAGCTGGATTACTAGAGGGTTAGACCCTAGTCTATCCTCGATCATTTCAACACATCGGTAAAAATCAGCACCAATTCTATCCATTTTATTTACAAAACACATTCTTGGAACACTATATTTATTTGCTTGTCTCCATACAGTTTCAGATTGTGGTTCAACACCTGCAACCGAGTCAAAAACAGCCACAGCGCCATCTAAAACTCTAAGAGATCTTTCAACTTCTATTGTAAAGTCAACATGACCTGGTGTATCAATAATGTTAATTCTTTTATCATTCCAGTAACATGTAGTAGCGGCAGAAGTGATAGTAATTCCTCTTTCCTGTTCTTGCTCCATCCAGTCCATAGTCGCAGCCCCATCATGAACTTCACCGATTTTGTAGCTTTTACCAGTATAATATAAAATGCGTTCAGTAGTTGTTGTTTTACCGGCATCTATATGAGCCATAATTCCAATATTTCTATAATCATTTAATGGTGTTGAACGACTCATAACTAACCTCCTCTACCAACGATAATGTGCAAAAGCTCTATTAGCTTCAGCCATCTTATGTGTATCTTCTCTTTTCTTAACTGAATTACCTTTGTTGTTAGCTGCATCAATTAATTCCGAAGACAAACGGTCTCCCATAGTGTCTTCACCTCTTGTTCTTGCTGCAGATATTATCCATCTTATTGCAAGAGCTTTTCTTCTATCTGTCCTAACTTCAACAGGAACTTGATATGTTGCACCACCAACTCTTCTAGATCTTACTTCAATAGCTGGCATAACATTTTCAATTGCATCATGAAAAACTTTTATTGGGTCAGTTTTTAATTTATTTTCAATTTTATCTAATGCACCATAAACAATTTTTTCAGCAACTGACTTTTTGCCATCAATCATTAAATTATTCATGAATTTAGAAATAACAAGATCACCGAATTTTGGATCGGGAAAAATTTCTCTTTTTTCAGCTCTTCTTCTTCTAGACATCTATTCCTTCTCCCAAATAATTTATTTAGGTCTTTTTGTTCCATATTTAGATCTTCTTTGTTTTCGATCAGCAACGCCTTGGGTATCTAAAACACCCCTTAGTATATGATATCGAACACCAGGAAGATCTTTTACTCTTCCACCGCGAATTAGGACAACTGAGTGTTCTTGTAAATTATGTCCTTCACCAGGAATATAGCTAGTAACTTCAAAACCATTAGACAATCTCACCCTAGCTACTTTTCTTAGTGCAGAATTAGGTTTTTTTGGAGTTGTTGTGTAAACCCTAGTGCAGACACCTCTTTTTTGAGGACATGCCTCCATTGCAGGGACTTTATTTAATTTTTCAACTTTAGCTCTTCTTTTACGAACTAATTGATTAATAGTTGGCATAACAAATCCTCAATATCCATAATTGGATATAATTAACAAATAAAAAGCGAATGGCGACAGTGTTTAGGAAACCTACGACCTGCCATAAGCAGTGCTTTAGTAGCTTTCCTCGGGTAATCAGTCAACAAAAAAATGAATTTTTAAGAGGCCTCTTCTTCAATTAATTCTGAGTTTTCTGGCCTTTGATCGATTAACTCCTGGTCTCTAGCTCCAGCTTCGTTTTCAAGCCTTCTAATTGAACTCCCAGTGCCAGCAGGAATTAACCTTCCAACTATAACATTCTCCTTTAAACCAATTAAATGATCAGATTTTCTATTTACAGCAGCATCCGTTAAAACTCTTGTTGTTTCTTGGAAAGAGGCTGCTGAAATAAATGACCTTGTGTGCAAAGATGCTTTAGTTATACCTAAAAGTAATGGTTTATACTTAACAGGCTCTTTTTTCTCATCCAGAAGCTTTTCATTGATTTCCTCGACTTCCATTTTGTCAAGTTGCTCGCCCTCAAGATAAGCGCTATCTCCAGATTCTAAAACCTCAACTTTTTGAAGCATTTGCCTAGTAATAACCTCAATATGTTTATCATTAATTGTTACACCTTGAAGTCGATATACATTTTGAACCTCATCTACAAGGTAACTTGCGAGAGCTTCAAGACCAAGAATTGATAAAATATCATGAGGAGCTGGATTACCATCAATTAAATAATCGCCTTTTTCAATAATATCTCCATCTTGCACTGATATATGCTTACCCTTAGGTATTAAATAACTTGCTTCATTTTCTTCTTCATTTGTTGGATGAATAACGATTCTTCTTTTGTTTTTATAATCTCTTGCAAATTCAACTGTTCCTGTGACTTCAGCAATTACAGCATTATCTTTTGGTTTTCTTGCTTCAAACAATTCTGCTACTCTAGGTAGACCTCCAGTAATGTCTCTTGTTTTTGCTCCTTCAGTTGGAATTCTCGCGATAACATCTCCGGCATTTATTTTTGATCCATCATTAACAGAAATAATAGCGTCTACAGACATAAGGTATCTTGCTTCCCTACCAGAGACATTAGAGGCAACATTTCCTTTTTCATCTTTAATGAGTATTGATGGTTTTAAGGATGCTGATTTTGAAGAATTTTTCCAATCAACTACGACTTTTTGCTTAATGCCCGTTGATTCATCAGAAATTTCACTTAAACTTATACCCTCAGTCAAATCTTCAAATTGAATAATACCAGAAGATTCAGTTATAATTGGAATCGTGTAAGGATCCCATTGGGCTAATCTATCACCTTTTTTAATGTCTTGACCTTCTTCTACAAGTAATTCACTACCATATGTAAGTTTATGCTTTGATCTCTCGTTTCCAAACTCATCAATTACTGAAACATTGGTAGTTCTTCCAATGATTATTTTTCTTTTTTCAGAGTCTTCTAACATATTTAAATCATCTATCTTTATCTTACCATCAACAGTTGCCTCAACATAAGATTGGTCCATAACCTGAGCTGTACCACCAATATGGAAAGTTCTCATTGTTAGCTGAGTACCTGGCTCACCAATAGACTGAGCTGCAATAACTCCTACAGCTTCACCAATATTAACTGGTGTACCTCTAGCTAAATCACGGCCATAGCATTTAGCACACACACCTTTTTTTGTTTCACATGTTAAAACTGATCGAATTTTAATTTCTAAAAGATTAGCATTATCAATTAGAGATAAATGTTTTTCTTCGATAATCTCACTCTTTTTAACTATTGTTTCGTTTGTTGCTGGATCAACAGTATCTTCGCAAGGAACTCTCCCTAAAACTCTAGCTGACAAAGAAACCATTTCTTCTCCAGATTCTATAACTGGTTTAATTATTAGACCTTCTGAAGTTTTACAATCCTCTTCAACTATTATGCAATCCTGCGCAACATCAACAAGCCTTCTTGTTAGATATCCTGAATTCGCAGTTTTTAATGCTGTATCTGCAAGGCCTTTTCTAGCGCCATGAGTAGAGTTAAAGTATTCAAGCACATTCAAACCTTCTTTAAAATTAGAAATAATAGGTGTTTCAATAATTTCACCTGATGGTTTAGCCATAAGACCACGCATACCAGATAATTGTTTCATTTGTGCTGCTGAACCTCTAGCGCCTGAATGAGCCATCATATATATTGAATTGATTGGATCTTCTCTTTCAGTATCTTCATTAATTTGAGATGAAGAAATTATATCCATCATTTTATCTTCGACTTTATCAGTACATTTTGCCCATGCATCAACAACTTTGTTATATTTTTCGCCTCTAGTTATAAATCCATCAATATATTGCTGTTCAAATTCTTTAACTAATTCATTAGTATCATTAATTAGGTTACCTTTTTCTTCAGGAATAATCATATCATCTTTACCAAAAGAGATACCAGCGTTACATGCATGTTTAAAGCCTAATTTCATAATATGATCACAAAAAATAACAGTTTCTTTCTGACCGCAATGTCTATAAACATCATCTATCATCCTAGAAATTTCTTTTTTTGTTAAAAGTTTATTCACAACTTCAAATGTAATATTTTCATTTTTAGGTAATTCTTTAGAAATTAAAACTCTACCGGGTGTTGTATCGAATTTTTTATAACCATCTTCTGTATCAAATCTAAAACTTATCTTTGTATGAAGAGTTATATTTTTACTCTCTAATGCAAATTCAATTTCATTTATATTATCAAAATGCCTTCCTTCTCCTGGCTCATTTTGTTTCATTTGGGATAAATAATACAAGCCTAAAATAATATCTTGACTAGGAACAATAATTGGATCTCCATTTGCAGGATGTAAAATATTGTTTGTAGACATCATCAAAACTCTTGCTTCAAGTTGAGCTTCTAACGATAAAGGTACATGAACAGCCATCTGATCTCCGTCAAAATCAGCATTAAAGGCTGCACAAACAAGTGGGTGTAATTGTATTGCTTTACCCTCAATAAGAACTGGTTCAAAAGCTTGAATTCCGAGCCTATGAAGAGTTGGCGCACGATTTAGTAAAACTGGATGCTCCCTAATTACTTCTTCTAAAATATCCCAGACCTCAGAGGTTTGTTTTTCAACCATTCTTTTAGCTTGTTTGACTGTTGATGAAATTCCTAAAGATTCAAGCCTTGAGTAAATAAAAGGTTTAAAAAGCTCTAGTGCTAATTTTTTTGGTAAACCGCATTGGTGTAACTTTAGCTCCGGCCCGACCACAATCACAGATCTTCCTGAATAATCTACTCTTTTACCTAATAAATTTTGTCTAAATCTACCCTGCTTACCTTTCAACATATCTGAAAGGGACTTTAATGGTCTTTTATTAGATCCAGTTATTACCCTTCCTCTCCGTCCGTTATCAAATAACGCATCCACAGACTCTTGAAGCATTCTTTTTTCATTTCTGATGATTATATCTGGCGCTCTTAAGTCCATTAATCTTCTTAATCTATTGTTTCTATTAATAACTCTTCTATAAAGATCGTTTAAATCAGATGTAGCAAATCTTCCTCCATCTAAGGGAACAAGCGGTCTGAGTTCAGGTGGAATTACCGGAATGACCTTCAAGATCATCCATTCAGGTTTATTTCCTGAGACTTTAAATGCTTCTACAACTTTTAATCTCTTTGCTAATTTTTTTGGTTTTAATTCACTGGTGGTTTCTTTTATTTCTTTTCTGATTGATTCACTCAATTCTTCCAAATCAAGCTCTTCAAGAAGCAATCTAATTGCTTCAGCACCTATGCCAGCTTTAAAGTTATCAGCTCCAAATTCATTTTGAGCATCAATAAATTCATCCTCAGTTAATAGTTGAAGTTTGTCTAATGGTGTTAACCCTGGGTCCAATACAATAAAGCTTTCAAAATATAATACTTTTTCAAGATCTTTAAGCATCATATCCAATATTAAACCAATTCTACTAGGTAATGATTTTAAGAACCATATATGTGCAACTGGAGAAGCTAACTCAATGTGGCCCATTCTTTCTCTTCTAACCTTTGATAAAGTAACTTCTACACCACACTTTTCACATACAATTCCCTTAAACTTCATTCTTTTATATTTGCCGCATAAGCATTCATAATCTTTTACAGGGCCAAAAATTCTTGCACAGAAAAGTCCATCTCTCTCTGGTTTGAAGGTTCTATAGTTAATTGTTTCAGGTTTTTTTATTTCACCATATGACCAAGATAGTATTTTCTCAGGACTAGCTATTCCAATTCTTATATGGTCGAATTGTTGAGTTGCCTTGTTCTGATTAAAAATATCTAAAACTTCTTTATTCATTTTATTTCACCTAATTAAATAATTTAACTATATTTAGCTTAATTCATCTTCTTGTAGTTCAACATTCAAACCTAAAGAACGCATTTCTTTAACGAGCACATTAAAGCTTTCAGGAACACCAGCTTCAAAATTTTCTTCACCGCGGATTATAGATTCATAAACCTTAGTTCTACCTGCAACATCATCTGATTTTACTGTTAGCATTTCTTGCAATGTATAAGCTGCACCATATGCCTCTAGAGCCCATACTTCCATTTCACCAAATCTTTGGCCACCAAACTGTGCTTTACCTCCTAAAGGTTGTTGGGTTACAAGACTATATGGCCCAACCGATCTTCCGTGTATTTTGTCGTCAACAAGGTGATGTAACTTAAGCATATAAATGTATCCAACCGTCACAGGTCGATCGAACTTCGAGCCAGATCTACCGTCATAAAGATAAACTTGACCAGAATTACTTAATCCTGCTTTATCTAATAATTCAACAATATCGGCTTCCCTTGCGCCGTCAAATACTGGTGTTGAAACAGGAACACCCCTCTTAAGTGTCTGAGCAAGCTCAATAAAATCTCCATCTTTTAGCTTATCAACCCCTTTATCTTCATAAATATCCTTAATGACATCTTTTACATTTTCTATATTCATACTTTCTTCATATTGATTTAAAGCATCCGAAACTTTTTTTCCTAAACCAGCGCATGTCCATCCAAGATGAGTTTCTAAAATTTGTCCAACATTCATTCTGCTAGGAACACCAAGTGGATTTAGCACAACATCAACAGGAGTTCCATCTTCAAGATACGGCATATCTTCTACTGGTAAAATTCTTGAAATCACACCTTTATTACCATGCCTACCTGCCATTTTATCACCTGGCTGCAGTTTACGCTTAACAGCAACATAAACTTTAATACATTTCATAACTCCAGGAAGCAGATCATCTCCTCTGCTTACTTTATCAACTTTATCTTGAAATTTTTCTTCTATCAGATTTCTAGCATTGTCATATTGTAGCCTTATCTCTTCAATTTCTTTTTGATTGTTGTCATTTTGTAAAACAAAATCCCAAAGTGATTTATTTGAAGAAGAATCTAAAATATCTTGAGTAATTTTTGTTCCTTTTTTATTTATACTTGGGCCAGATAAAACAGCCTTATTAAGTAAAAAGTCCTTTAATAAAGAATAGATATTTCTATCTAAAATATATATCTCGTCATCTCTATCAATTGATAATCTCTCAATTTCCTCTTGTTCAACGGCTAGCGCCCTTTCGTCTTTTTCAATACCATGTCTATTGAAAACTTTAACATCAACAACTGTGCCATTAGTTCCTGGCGCTAATCTTAAAGAGCTATCTCTTACATCAGAGGCTTTTTCACCAAAAATTGCTCTCAATAATTTCTCTTCGGGCGTAATGGGGCTTTCTCCTTTTGGTGTTACTTTTCCAACCAAAATATCGCCAGGTTTAACTTCAGCACCAATATATACAATACCTGATTCATCTAGATTTCTTAGTGCCTCTTCACCAACATTTGGAATGTCTCTTGTAATGTCTTCAGAGCCAAGCTTTGTATCTCGGGCCATGATTTCAAACTCTTCAATGTGAATAGATGTAAAAACATCATCCTTTACAAGTTTCTCAGAGAGTAAGATTGAGTCCTCAAAATTATATCCATTCCAAGGCATAAAAGCTACTAGGACATTTTTTCCAAGAGCTAACTCCCCTTTATCAGTCGAGGGGCCATCTGCAATTACCTCTCCTTTTTTAATCTTATCACCAACCCTAACCAAAGGTTTTTGATTTACGCATGTAGATTGATTTGATCTTTGGAATTTTTTTAAATTATAGATTTCAACACCTAAATCATCTCTCTCAAGATCACTATCCGATCTAATAACAATTCTTTGAGAATCTACTTGGTCAACAACACCATCCTTTGAAGAAACTAACGCTGCCCCTGAATCACTTGCTACAAGGCCTTCCATGCCAGTTCCTACTAAAGGAGCTTCATTAGTTAATAAAGGGACTGCTTGTCTCATCATATTTGAACCCATTAACGCCCTATTAGCATCATCGTTTTCTAAAAATGGTATTAATGACGCAGCAACAGATACTGTTTGTTTTGGACTCACATCCATAAAATCAACTGATTCAGGTCCAACCAAATCAAAGTCACCGTCGTGCCTACAGTTTATTATATCGCTTATCAGTGACCCTTTTTCATCAGCTGGTTCATCAGCTTGAGCAATTCTGTACCTTCCTTCTTCAACGGCAGATAAATAAACTATTTCGTTAGTTTTCTTTCCATTTTCAATTTTTAGATAAGGACTCTCAATAAAGCCGTATTTATTAACCCTAGCATATGTCGCTAAAGAATTAATTAAGCCAATATTTGGGCCTTCAGGAGTTTCAATTGGGCATATTCTTCCATAATGAGTTGGATGTACATCTCTAACTTCGAAACCAGCTCTCTCTCTTGTAAGTCCTCCTGGGCCAAGAGCAGAAACCCTTCTTTTGTGTGTAATTTCAGAAAGAGGATTTGTTTGATCCATAAATTGAGATAACTGAGAGGAACCAAAAAATTCCCTTATAGACGCTGCTATAGGCTTTGCATTAATTATATCTTGAGGCATTACTGCATCAATATCAATAGAGCTCATTCTTTCCTTAATCGCTCTTTCCATTCTAAGCAAACCTATCCTAAATTGATTTTCCATCAATTCTCCAACAGATCTCACTCTTCTGTTACCAAGGTTATCGATGTCATCGATCTCGCCTTTACCATCTCTAAGATCAACAATAGTTCTTAGAACATTAGCAATATCATCCTTTGTAAGAGTTCCGTGGTCATCAGGAGTATCAAGATTTAATCTCATATTTATTTTAACCCTCCCAACATCAGATAAATCATATCTATCGCTATCAAAAAATAAACTGGTAAATAGATTTGTTGCGCTTTCAACCGTTGGAGGTTCACCAGGTCTTAATATTTTATATATTTCAAAAAGTGCTGATGTTTTATCAAAAGATTTATCGGCAGCTAAAGTATTCCTAACGAATGGACTAAAATTTACATTGTCTATTAAAAGAACCGGTATTTCATTAATTTTCTCAACTTCAAATGCTGATAATAATTCTTCAGTGATCTCATCGCCTGCTTCAGCAAAAATTTCACCGGTTGAATAATTAACGATATCTTCTGAAATAAATTTCCCTAATATCTCTTCATTAGAAATATACAAATCTTTAACTTTATCATTTTGATCAAGTGTTCTTTTAGTGATTTTCTTTCCTGACTCAATAATTACTTTATTATTTTTGGCATCAACTAGATTATATACAGCCTTAGAACCTTTTAAATTTTCAGAAATAAATGGTTTTTTCCAGCCATCTTTTTGTCTTGTGTGAATTTCATTTTTATAAAATAAGGACAGAATATCTTTAGAATCAAAACCTAAACTATAAAGAACAGTTGTGGCCGGAAATTTCTTTTTCCTATCTATTCTTGCATTAAGAATATCTTTAGCGTCAAATTCAAAATCAAGCCAAGAACCTCTATATGGAATTATTCTTGCTGCATATAGAATTTTTCCAGAAGAATGTGTTTTTCCTTTATCATGATCAAAAAATACTCCTGGGCTACGATGCATTTGAGATACAACAACTCTCTCGGTACCATTAATAATAAATGTCCCATTATCTGTCATCAAAGGAAGGTCACCCATATAAACATCTTGTTCTTTTACATCCTTTATTGATCTAGTTTCATTATCCTCATCAACATCATAAACTATAAGCCTAAGAGTTACCTTAAGTGGGGCAGCATATGTAAGGCTTCTTTGAATGCACTCGCCTGTATCAAATTTTGGCTCATCAAATGAATAAGATATATATTCTATTGTAGATGACTCTGAATAGTCATGAATAGGGAATACACCTCTAAATACATTTTCTAAGCCTTTATTCAACCTTTCATCATGCAAGATATTTTTTTGCAGGAATAGATCATAGGATAATCTCTGAATGTCAATTAAGTTAGGCATTTCTGCAATATTTTCAATTCTTTGAAAAGATTTCCTTATTCTTTTTCTAGCATTAAAATTTTCTGTCATATTAATAAGACCCTTATTTATGATTTATTTCTGAAAAAAAACTATTTAAGTTCTACTTTTGCTCCTGCAGCTTCTAATTTTTCTTTAATTTCGTTAGCTTCATCCTTAGGAACATCCTCTTTAATCTCTTTTGGTGCAGATTCAACTATATCTTTTGCTTCTTTTAAGCCAAGACCAGTCGCAGTTCTAACTTCTTTAATAACATTAATCTTCTTGTCGCCTACATCAGCAAGAACAATAGTAAATGAATCTTTTTCTTCAGCAGCATCTCCTCCGGCTTCACCTCCAGGTGCAGCAGCAGCGACAGCAACTGGCGCAGCAGCAGAAACTCCCCATTTTTCTTCAAGAATTTTTGATAACTCCGAAGCTTCAAGAACAGTTAAATTTGATAATTCTTCAGCAATTTTTTCTAAATCAGCCATTTTTTTCTCCTAATAAGTTAAATTAAGCGGCCTCACCACTTTGACTTTTAGCACTTAAAACTTGAGCAACTTGTTGACCAGGTTTATTAACAATTCCAGCAATTTTTGATGCAGAAGAAGTTAAGCAACCAATTATTTTAGCTCTTAAAGTATCAAGACTCGGTAGTGATGCCAGTTTACTAATAGTATCTTTGTCAATAATTTCACCATCCATAAATCCCCCTACAACTAATAAATTTTCATTATCTTTTGTAAAATCAGAAATTATTTTTGGTTGTGAGGTTAGTTCTTCAGAAAAAACTATCCCCAAAGGTCCACTAAAATATTCTGAAAGATCTTTTACTTTAGTGTCATTAACAGCAATTTTTGCTAAGCTATTTTTAACAACTTAAAAGTACTTCCAGCTTCTCTTAATTGATTCCTTAAACTAGTAATTTCATGAACAGATAGCCCATTATTATGTGTTAAAATGAAAAAATTAGATTCATCAAATTTTTTTGTTAAATCTGAAACAACTTTCTCTTTTGCTGCTCTATCCATTTTTAAACTCCTAATTCCTTTACAGGAAATTATTAACAAAAGGTTTACTAAGTAAACCAGGCTGTCCTTTTTGTCTCGTATGGGCAAATTTATTAAGTTTAAGACACCCATAGTCTAGGACAGTTTGTGCATTAAAATGCACTTGAAACAAAAGCTTAATTAAAAACTCCTGTGTCAATTCTTAATCCAGCTCCCATTGTAGAGCTTAAAGATACTTTTTTTATAAACACCCCTTTAGCAGCGCTAGGTTTATCCTTTTTTACTGCCTTAACAAACTCAATAACATTGGCATTTAGGTCCTCTTTAGAAAAGCTAACCTTACCAACGCCAGCATGAATAATTCCTGCTTTATCATTCCTATATTCCACTGAACCAGCTTTTGCAGACTTTACGGCATCTGCTATATCATTTGTAACCGTACCTATCTTTGGATTAGGCATTAATCCTTTTGGCCCAAGAACTTTTCCTAATTTTCCGACAAGAGGCATCATATCAGGTGTTGCAATACATCTTTCAAAATCAATATCACCAGAAGAGACTTTTTCAACTAAATCTTCGGAACCAACTATATCCGCTCCAGCTTCTTCAGCCTCTTTAGCTTTATCTTCTTTTGCAAAAACAGCTACACGGAGGTCTTTACCAATTCCACTAGGTAGATTAATAACACCACGTACATTTTGATCAGAGAATGTTGGATCAATATTTAAATTAATAGCAATATCAACTGTTTCATCAAACTTAAGATTAGAAGAATCTTTTATTAAATCTATTCCTTCATCAAGTGTATAGACTTTATCAGAGTCAATTTTTTCAGAAACCTCAACATATCTTTTGCTTCTTGAGCCCATAATTATTTAACCTCTAATCCCATAGATCTAGCGGAACCCTTTACAATATTCACTGCTGCCTCAATATCATTAGCATTTAAATCTTTCATCTTAGCCTCAGCAATTTCTTTACATTGAGCCAAAGTTACTGAACCACAGGTTTCAGAACCAACATTACCAGCGCCTTTATCAATTTTTGCAGCCTTCTTTAACAAATAACTTGTCGGAGCAGTCTTTATAACGAAATCAAAAGATTTATCAACATAAATAGTTATTGTTGTAGGCAGCGGAGTGCCTTGTTCTTCATTTTGTGTTTTAGCATTAAATGCCTTACAAAAATCCATTATGTTTAAACCTCTTTGACCTAAAGCTGGACCGATAGGTGGAGATGGGCTCGCTTGCCCAGCTGGGACTTGTAATTTTAGATATCCTTCTATTTTTTTAGCCATTTATTTACCTATTTTAACCTATAATTTTTCAACTTGAGTATATTGAAGCTCTACTGGAGTTGGACGACCAAAAATAGAAACAGCAACTTTAAGTTTAGATTTTTCTTCATCAATTTCTTCAACAAGACCATTAAATGATGCAAAAGGTCCTTCAGAAACTCTAACCTGTTCTCCAATTTCAAAAATAACTGAAGGCCTTGGCCCATCAGCAGTTTCCTCAACACGATTAATAATTCTATCAATTTCTTCTTTTGAAACAGGATGAGGTTTTGTTCCATGCTCTGAACCAAGAAAACCTGTTACTTTAGGAGTACTTTTAACCAAATGAAATGTTTCATCAGTTAGGTCCATGTTTACTAAAACATAACCTGGGAAAAATCTTCTCTCTCTATTAATTTTTCTTCCTCTTCTAAGTTCAACAACTTCTTCAGTAGGGACAATTATTTCATCAAAAGCATGTTCAAGATTCTCAATCTCAGCTCTTTCTTTAATTGATTCAGCAACCTTTTTTTCAAAATTTGAATAGGCATGAACTATATACCAATTTTTAGACATATTTAATTACCCAA
This sequence comes from Rhodobiaceae bacterium, assembly GCA_002726005.1. Classification (GTDB taxonomy): domain Bacteria; phylum Pseudomonadota; class Alphaproteobacteria; order MED-G09; family MED-G09; genus AG-430-B22. Next base: position 35,629 of record PBRS01000024.1, on the reverse strand, counting down.
TCCTAAAACAAGTTGGATTCCAAAACTCATAACTTGATCACCTAAGAAGAAAAATATTGATGCAAAAAATGAAAATACTATGACAATTAAAGTTGTAATCATGGTTTCATTTCTGGATGGCCAAGTTACTTTCGAAACTTCATTTCTAACCTGTTGAATAAATTCTATTGGACCTGTTCTTTTCATCTTTTGATCTCTCAAATTTAAAATATTGGCAGGAGTGGAGGGAGTCGAACCCCCAACCCCCGGTTTTGGAGACCGGTGCTCTAGCCAATTGAGCTACACTCCTCCAAATAAAATTACTCAACTATTTTTGAAACTACTCCAGCACCAACTGTTCTACCGCCTTCACGAATAGCAAACCTAAGATTATCTTGCATAGCAATTGGAACTATTAATTCAACATCCATTTCAACATTATCACCAGGCATAACCATTTCAGTTCCTTTATCTAACTGACAAACACCAGTAACATCTGTTGTTCTAAAATAGAATTGAGGACGATAATTAGTAAAGAAAGGTGTATGTCTTCCACCTTCTTCTTTTGTTAAAATATATGCAGAAGCTTTGAATTTTGTATGAGGAGTTATTGAACCTGGAGCACATAAAACCTGCCCTCTTTCAACCTGCTCTCTGTCAATGCCCCTTAAAAGAATGCCGACATTATCACCTGCCTCACCTTGATCTAAAAGTTTTCTAAACATCTCAACACCAGTACAAACTGTTTTTTGAGTTTCTTTTACACCAACAATCTCAATCTCTTCATTAACATTAATTACACCACTCTCAACCCTGCCAGTAACAACTGTTCCTCTACCTGAAATTGAAAAAACATCTTCAATCGGCATAAGGAAAGGTTGATCTTTAGGTCTTTCTGGTTGAGGAACATAACTATCTATTTGAGACATTAGCTCAAGAATAGCATTTTTTCCTGTTTCATCATTCGTTCCCTCAAGGGCTGCAAGCGCTGAACCTTTAACGATCGGAATATCATCACCAGGAAATTCATACTCATTTAAAAGTTCTCTTACTTCCATTTCAACTAAATCAAGCAATTCTGCGTCATCAACTTGATCAACTTTATTCATAAATACCGCTAAAGCAGGAACACCAACCTGTCTTGCAAGTAGAATGTGTTCACGTGTTTGAGGCATAGGACCATCAGCAGCAGAAACAACTAATATACCACCGTCCATCTGAGCAGCACCAGTTATCATATTTTTCACATAGTCTGCATGACCTGGACAATCGACATGGGCATAATGTCTGTTTTCTGTTTCATACTCAACATGAGATGTAGCAATTGTAATACCACGCTCCCTTTCTTCTGGCGCATTATCGATTTGATCAAAAGCTGAAAACTCAGCCTTTCCTTCATCAGCTAATACTTTAGTGATAGCAGCAGTTAGTGTTGTTTTACCATGGTCAACATGGCCTATCGTCCCAATGTTACAGTGAGGTTTGGTACGTTCAAATTTTTCTTTAGACATAATATGTTTCTCCAAATATTAAAAACCGTAAACGGCTATAGTAAGCTTCGGACTTAATGGAGCGGGTGAAGGGAATCGAACCCTCATCTTCAGCTTGGAAGGCTGTTGCTCTACCATTGAGCTACACCCGCCTATCCTTCCACCTAGCAGCTCTGCAACTGGTGGAGGGGGTAGGATTTGAACCTACGTAGGCATAGCCAACGGGTTTACAGCCCGTCCCCTTTAACCACTCGGGCACCCCTCCTTACAATTGGAGAGCTTACCAATGCTTTAAAATCCAAAGCAGATGTGGTTTATTGAGCTTTCCGTAAGGAAAGTCAATACCCCAAAACAAATAATTAAATTAAAACTTACTATAATTTAAAAAAAAATCCATAAAATATTGATATTTTGCCATTTTTCTAATATTTAGAATTTAATACCAGTCTTAAAAAATATTCAAAAATGGCTAGAAAAAAAAATAACAAAAATAAGAATTATACACCCTACTATATATGGGGATTACACGCTTCAATTGCGGCACTGAAAAACAATAAAAGAAATATTGTTAATATTTTTTGTACTCAAATAGTTTTTGATAAATATATAAATGAAAAAATTAAAATCACTAACTCAATAAGAATAGTTAAAAATAACGATTTAAATACGCTTTTAGAAAATAAAATCACCCATCAAGGTATTATTATTGAAACAAAACCACTAAATTATCCGGGATTGGATGATGTGATAGATAGTAACAATATCATAATAGCATTAGACCAAGTCACAGATCCACAAAATGTTGGCGCCATTATTAGAACTTTTAACTTTTTTGGAGGAGAAAACCTTTTAATTACAAAAGATCATAGTTCAGAAATTAATGGTTCATTGGCAAAATCAGCTTCCGGAGCTTTAGAATCTGTAAATATAATTAAAGTAACAAATTTATCAATGACATTAAAAAAAATTAGAAAAAAAGGTTTTACAATCATAGGTTTAGATGAGAATAGTCATGTAATGCTTAATAATACAAAAGATTACAGTAATGAAAAAAAAGTGTTAGTTTTGGGTTCAGAAGGTAAAGGATTGAGAAGATTAACAAAAGAGAATTGTGACTTCTTGGTTTCAATTGCCAATAATAATGATAGTGATTTTAACACATTAAATGTTAGTGTGAGCAGTGCTTTAGCGCTATATGAATTCATGGGGAGGGATATTAAGAAATAATGGAGCATATAACCTTACCAAATTTATTTTTTCAGAAAGCATTAGAGAACTCAGATAAGCCATTTCTATGGGCAAAAAAAGAAGGCGAATGGAAGAGTTTATCTTGGCAGCAAACTGAAATCAAAGTTAAGCAAGTAGCAGCAGGACTGAAATATCATGGCATTGCGCCCGGTGATAAAGTTATTATTGTTTCTGAAAATAGACCTGAATGTATAATTTCTGATTTAGCAATAAACACATTAAATGCGATAACTGTTCCAGCTTACACAACAAATACTGAAGATGATCATAGATATATAATTGAGCACTCTGACGCTAAAGCTGTAATAGTGTCTAATAATATTCTTGCTAATAGAATAGCTTTAGCTCTAAGTAAAGTTGACTCATGTAATCTCTTAATAACAATTGATGAATATAGTGGGTTTATGCCTGAAGGCTTAAAANTTGAAAGTTTTGAAAAACTACTTCACATCGGTGAAGAAAACTTATCTACCGCTCTTCATAACCTTAATACTATAGATAAAGATGATATCTGCTGTTTAATTTATACATCAGGTACAGGNGGTAGGCCCAAAGGTGTAATGCTTACTCATAGATCAATTTATCATAATATTTTAGGTGCTGATGCTTTAGTTAAGCAGGTTGGTGATATTGATCATACTTATTTATCACTCGTTCCCTATTCTCATGCATATGAGCATATGGCAATATTTCTTCAAATCTATTTAGGCGCACAAATATATTTTTCTGAGGGGCCAGATAAATTTGCTGCAAANTTATTAGANGTTGCCCCTACTCTATCAACTGCTGTTCCAAGGCTTTTTGAGGTGTTATATGATAGAATAAGAATTCAAATAAAAAACTCCGGAAGGTTACTGCAATTTGCTTTTAATAGAACAATCAAGCTCGGAAAAAAAAATCTATTTAATGAGTTAAATTTTATCGAAAAAATAGAACATAACACTTATTGTAAATTGATAAGGAATAGAATTATAAAAAGATTAGGGGGACGACTTTCTGCATTTATATCTGGCGGATCTGCTCTAAATCCAGATATTGGTTATTTCTTTTTGTCATTAGGTGTTCAAATTATTCAGGGATATGGTCAAACTGAAGCTAGCCCTTTAATAAGCGCAAACCCTCCAGTAAAAGTTAAAATCGAAACAGTTGGTCCTCCAATAAAAGGAGTTGAAGTAAAGTTATCTGAGGAAGGAGAATTACTTGTAAAAGGTGAAGGAGTAATGAAAGGATACTGGAAACAGGAAAAAGAAACATCCGAAACAATTATCGATGGATGGCTCCATACTGGTGATTTAGCTGATATTGATGAAGACGGATATATAACTATAAAAGATAGAAAAAAAGAAATAATAGTTAATTCTGGAGGAGATAATATAGCGCCTGTACGTCCAGAATCTAGCCTTACCTTTCAAGACATTATTCTACAAGCAATGGTTGTTGGCGATAGAAGGCCTTATTTAGTGGCTCTAATTGTTGTAGATCCAGAAATTTCAAAAAACATAAGTGAAGAAGAGTTAAATAATCAAGTTTCTAATGCTGTAAAAAAGGCAAACGAGAATTTATCTCAAATAGAAAAAATAAAAAAATATATTATAGTCGATGAACCACTTTCAACAGACAATGGAATGCTTACACCAACTATGAAAATTCGACGCCACATGGTTAACGAAGTTTATGGAGAGCAACTAAATAACTTGTATAAGAAATAAATAATTAAATTTATTAAATAAGTTAAGTAAGTGTTGACACCATAGATTGATTATTTTTTAATCCAATCATGCCTCATGACAAAGTAAATGAAGATACAGCTAAATGCCCTATGTCTTTAGATGAAGTAGATCTATTTGAGCCGGGGGCACAAAATTTTTGGTATGACTCATATAAAATTCTTCACAAAGAATCTCCGGTACATANGATCCCGGGAGAAGGAACTTCTACAGATACTGATGGATTTATATTAATGAAATATGAAGANATTGCATTTGTTGTAAAAGATATTCTAAGATTTCCNCCTCCTGTAATGCAAAATACAGANNTAGAAAAATCTGGTGTAAGTGGTTTTAATGCTGAAAAAGATGATATGGATGAAGAAGAATTACCTGCAAGNAATGTAGTAAGNAGACATGATCCAAGTCTCATGAATGCCTTTCAAGTTTCAATACAAAGCTTAAGACCTAATGAGGAGTTATGGAAAGCTCACAAAAGGCAATTAACTGATCCTTGGGTAGGACCAGGAGCTCATAGACATGAAAAAATGGTAACTGAGGCAACAAATAAATTAATAGATAACTGGATAAACAAAGATNCATTTGATTTTGTATCTGAGTTTGCTATGCCCTTACCTCAAATAGTTATGGCAAATATTATAGGATTTCCNCTAGAAGACATTCCGTTTCATAAAAAATGGGGTGACGCTATGGTTATGCCTTTTGTTTATGGAAAAGGACATAGAAATCTTTTAACAAAAGATCANTCNGATGAACAACAAGTGCTTTTAAAGGATTTTGGTAATTATGTTATTGATCAACTGGAAGAGAAGAAGAAGAATCCTAAAGATGATATGCTATCTTTCTTATTGGATGTTACCTACGAACCCTTTGATAGAAAGCTTACAGATACAGAAATTATAGGCGTTGCATATGCAATGATAATAGGAGGGTTGGAAACAACTCAATATGCAATTGCTCATCAAGCTCATATATTAATTGAAGATCCTGAACTTTATACAGAGCTAAACAATGATAGAAATAAAATAAATGCTTTTGTTGAGGAATCTTTAAGAGTAAAAGCGCCAACACAAGGTCTATCAACTCGAATGACAACTCAAGATGAGGTTTTTCAGGGAGTTGAGGTTCCTAAGGGTTCGATACTCCATCTTAGATATGGTGCAGCAAATGTAGATCCAGATACATTTGAGTGTCCTCACAAAATCGATCTTGATAGAAAAGCTCTAACTAGACACCTAACTTTTTCTCAAGGACATAGAACATGCCCTGGAAATGGAATTTCAAGACTTGAACAAAATATAGCCTGGAATTGTCTTATGGATAGAATTGAAAAGTTCGAATTTACTTCAGATACAAAAATAGAATATCAACCAGGCATTATGTTAGGCACATTAGAGTTACTTTTAAATTTCAAAAAGAAATAGCTCTCCTAAAAAGGTTTAAGTTTACCTTTTTAGATGATTAGTGTATTTAAAATTTACTTTAAACCTGAATGCCGACTTAGCTCAACTGGTAGAGCACCTGATTTGTAATCAGGGGGTTGGGGGTTCAAGTCCCTCAGTCGGCACCACTTAATTTACTTAATAGCGAAACCCTGACCTTTTCTGATACTCACTCTGTCGCAGTAGATATTTATTTCTATATCTAATATTAGACATTCTCTTAACATTTTATTAACTTATTATTATGAGTAGGAAATTAGATTTAACAATCGGTTGGCATAAATATACAAAATTTATGAATTCTTTTTCAAACCCAAAACATAAATTGATGCTTAATAATATGCGATATCATCTTAAATATGAATGCTTACAGGATCCTGAAATATTCAATACAATAATTCCAAATCCAGAATACAAATTCTATGGTAGCTTTAACAACGCAACCCTAAATGGAATGAAAGATATTAAAGATTTTTATTACAATCTATGGGATTCAAATAGCAGTCTTGTTGAGCTTCACATCGATCATTGTTCCGCAGGAGATTGGGGTGTAGCTTGCGATGGTGAATGGTTTCAACAAATTCCAGGGAAAACATTGCTTGATCAGGGTAATAATGACATTGATCCTAATTCTTTTTATCTTTCACACGCACATTTGTCATGGTTTTTTCCTTTTAAAGAAATAGATGGGAAAATGCTTTTAGTTGGTGAAATTTGTTATATAGATGAAGTTGGTAGCTCATTAGAAATACTTAACAAAGATGACATTTTGAGTTTAGAAGAAGCAAGAAAGTCTTGGCCCATTGATTAATTTTATTTTAATTATAATTTTAATGGGAAATTGATGTTTAAAATTTTTTTAACCTTTATCTCTATATTCCTACCTCTTTCTGTGTCAGCAGAAATGGGTCAAATATTTATATTTAAGGATTTAATAACATTAGATGAAAACTTAAAAAATTTACCTAATGCAGTTTATATAAAAGAAGGAAAATTTATTAAGATTGATAAATTTAATCAATTAATTAACGACTTCCCAGATTCTGAAATCAATCGAAATTATGAAAACAATATTGCTGTTCCAGGATTTATTGAGCATCATATTCATCCATTTTTATCTTCTTTAACTATGAATTCAACAATAATATCAATAGATGATTGGAATCTTGATGGAACAACAAGTAAAGGAGTATTAACTAATAGTGACTATATTTCCGAATTAATAAAAACATTTAATGAAAAAGGAAAAGACGAAGAAATTTTTATAACATGGGGTTACCATCATTACTTTCATGGCAAAATTTCAAGACAAATATTAGATGAGATTAGCAGTAACAAACCAATATTAATCATTCATAGGTCTTTTCATGAATTTATAATGAATAGCGCTGCAATAGATTTTTTTGGAATTAATAAAATAGAACTTAATAAAATAGAAGAAAATATTAGAGAGAATATTAATATTGAAGAAGGTCATTTTTCAGAAAATGGTGCTTTTTTAGTTGTTCCAAATTTGATGAAGTATTTCTCAAAAAACAATGGATTTATAAATGGCTTAAAAAAAACAGTAAACTACCTACATCAAAATGGTATAACTTTAATTTCTAACCCTGGATCAATGCCTGATAGAGGTCTTCAGAATGCCAAGAATTATGTTTTTGGTTCCGAAATTGTACCCTTCAAAAGTTATTTTATTCCCAACGGAATGTATTTAGCGTCCATCTATAAAGAGAATTTATTAGAAAAAACAACAGAAATTCTTAATTGGGGAGAAGGAAAAGTTCAATTCTTACCTAATCATATAAAACTCTTTATCGATGGCGCAATGTATTCTCAGAATATGATTATGAGCGAAGGCTATACTGATGGACATCAAGGTGTATGGTTGATGGAAAAAGATAAATATAGCGAGGCTTTTAAATTTTATTGGGACAAGGGTTATCAAATACATATTCATCAAAATGGAGATGGGGGATTGGATTATCTTTTAGACATATTAGAAAAGAACTTAAAAAGAAATCCAAGGGATGATCATAGAACAACTATTGTTCACTTTGGTTATTCGCGATCAAATCAGATTCCAAGAATTAAAGAACTAGGAGCAATTGTAAGTGCCAATCCATATTACATAACAGTTTTATCTGATTTATATAGTAAAGTTGGAGTAGGATATTCTCGTTCTCAAGAGATGGTTAGACTAGGTGATTTAGAAGATAATAAAGTTACCTTTTCTCTTCATTCCGATATGCCAATGGCTCCCGCCTCACCTCTTCAGTTAATGAGCTCTGCAGTTAATAGATTAAATATTGCTAATAAAGTTGCGGGACCTAATCAAAAAATAAAAGTTATAAATGCGCTTAAAGCAGTTACTNTTAANGCTGCATATGTTCTAGGTCTAGAGGAANATTANGGAACAATTAGTTCTGGAAAATACGCAAACATNACAATATTAGATAAAAACCCTTTAAATATAGATACAAATTCAATNTCGGATATAAAAGTAATAGGAACTATCTTTGAAGGTAAGNCTTTTCCTGTAGAAAAATTAATATATAAAATGAATTAAAAATGTTTATTTTAGCAGTAATAAGTGTCTGTTTAGTTCTTTTTTTTATATTTAAANAATTTCAAATATATTTAGATAAAATAAAACATAAAACCAATATTGTAGAAGCTGTTATCTTTTATTTATTCTTTTTTAGGCTAATTTCAGTTGCATTGATGATAGGTTTTGTTCTTTATTGGATAGCAGGTGTATTTTAAAAGGCAATGCGATAAAATTTAATTATGAGAACTTTCAAAAATAAGGTTGCGTTAATTACTGGCGCAGCATCTGGAATGGGTAAATATCTTGCTATCAATTTAGCAAAAGAAGGTGCTGATGTTGTTATTTGTGATGTAAATGAGGATGGGCTCAAAGAAACAGAAAAAATAATAAAATCCTATAATGTGGGGTCTAGTTTATTAGTATTAGATGTCAGGAATAAAAAAGAAATAGAAGAGCTTCCTTCAAAAATTATTGAAAATCATGGTAAAATAGACTTAGTATTTAATAATGCAGGAGTGGTTATACCTGCTGGATTTCTCAATATGAAAGAAGAAGATTGGGATTGGTGTAATGATATTAATTACAACAGCATTATTAACTTTTCTCGATCATTTTTACCTCATCTTATGAAAGATGAAGAGACAGCTCTTATTAATACCTCTTCTATTTTTGGAATAATTACAACCCCTAATAATACAGTTTACCATGCATCAAAATTTGCTGTAAGAGGCTTTACAGAGAGTTTAATTAAAGAAATGGAGGGCTCAAATACACAAATCCATTGCGTTTACCCGGGTCACATAGGAACCAACATTGCTGTAAATGCTAAATTTGGTAATCAAATTTCTAAAGGTGAAAGTAAAGATGGTATATTAGGCCTTAATGGAGAGCCAATTAAAGATATAAAAGGTGAAAGAGTTTCAGAAGAAGAGGCTGGAGTTAGGTTTCGTGACGCTGGAATGGATCCCGATAAAGCTGCAAAAATCATTCTAAGGGGTGTTAAAAAAAACAAGAAAAGAATTTTTGTTGGAATAGACTCAAAATTAATGGAATTATCACAAAGGTTGTTACCCGACAGTTACTGGAAAATAATGTCTTTTACACTTTTTCTTGGCCTACTCTTCTCACCACATAGATTAAAAAAAGTAATTAATTTAGCAATTAATAAAAAGTCTTAAGCGTTAGCGTAACTATTCAATCTTTCATTAATTATTTCATCAGCTTCTTTCATGATTGTATCAATCAATTCTTGGCATGTAGGCACATCGTGAATCAATCCCGCAACCATTCCGCAGCTCCAAGCAGCAGCCTCAAGATCTCCATCTCTTAAAACTCTCTCTGAACCAGCAACAAGCGGTCTTATTTCTTCAAGTAAAGCATTAGGGTCATTATTATCTTTATGGCTAGCTTCTATTTCCATAATTTGATCCACTGCCTTGTTGACTAAAACTCGTTCAGTATTTCTTAAAGGTCTCATAACTAATCGTGTTTCAAGCTCAGATGCTTCAACTAAACGTTGTTTTACATTATCATGAACTGGCGCTTCTTTAGTCGCAATAAACCTTGTACCCATATTCATTCCTTCAGCTCCAAAAGCCAACGCTGAAACAAGACTTCTTGCATTCGCCATACCTCCTGATGCAACAAAAGGAATCTTTAATTCTTCTGCGGCTCTAGGTAAAAGAATACCATTAGGAACATCATCTTCACCAGGGTGACCTCCGCATTCAAAACCATCAACACTAACAGCATCACACCCTATAGCTTCAGCTTTTAATGAATGCCTTACAGAAGTACATTTATGAATTACTTTAATACCGGCATCCTTTAATTGAGGCATGTATTTCTCCGGATTACGACCTGCTGTTTCAACTATTTTAATTCCGCCTTGAATAATCGCATCTATATACTCATCATAAGGAGGGTCTTTAAAGGACGGAATAAATGTGAGATTTACACCAAATGGTTTATCAGTCATATCATGACATTTAGCTATTTCATTTGCTAAATCTTTTGGAGTTGGTTGTGTTAAAGCAGTAATAATTCCTAACCCCCCGGCATTAGAAACTGCAGCAACTAATTCTGAAAATCCTACAAAATGCATCCCTCCCTGAATAATTGGATGCTCAATATCAAATAGTTCTGTAATTCTAGTTTTCATTTTGTCCTCAAATATTAAAATAATGATGGAAGTTTGCTATCTTCAGTATTTATAATTTTATCTACCCATTTATGGAAAACTTGACCACCGCCCTCATTTCTACCAAACATAACATGGTCAATTAGACCAGTTTTTAAACTTTTTTGTAATCTAAGTCCTGTTCCATAATCTTCAGTTTCAACAACATATTTTAGAAGATCAAATTGTTTATGAGCTTCTTCAGCTTGCTTTTCATTCGGTTCTTTTTCCATTAAATAGAATTGATTTGTTACTGATTCTTCTGGTCTATCACCTGGTAATAATTGTGAAAGCATTATACTGCGCCCACCTCCATTAAAGGAAGCTATAGAAACATGAGGAAAGATTGTCCAAACACCTGCCATTAAAACATCTAAAGGCCATTCTTCTACAGAATTTTTATAGTGATCTTTTCCATCATTATTAAAATCATTCTGTTCAGGCAATCTATAAGGTGAAATTGCTCTTTGATGTGGACCCCATTCATAATAATTAGCTTGATTTGAGAAATTGTCTCCAAAAGTATCTTTATGTAAAACTGGCAGATGATAAAGGTCTAAATAACCATCATATGCTACCTTCCAATTCGGACCGTTGACTGATCTAGTTTCAAAAACATGCCAGTTTTCCAACCCAAAAAGAGATAACATTTGATCATAACCAGATAGATAGTCTTGAATATTTAAATTCGACTTAGGGTCAAGTGTAACCCATATAATTCCTTCTTTTTCAAGTGATGGCAAAGAGATTAATCCGTTACACGATTTATCTATTTCTCCAAATTCATGCGCAGATGCAACACCCATAAGAGCACCTTCATCATTATATGTCCAACCATGGTAAGGGCAGGAGAAGCGCCTTTGATTTCCTTTTCCCGGCTCAACTAAAGCAGCACCTCTATGTCGGCATGCATTAAGAAAAGCTGAAATTTTACCTTTTTTATTTCTTAAAATAATTACTGGTACACCAACTACCTCCATAGCCTTATAGTCTCCAGGATTTGGAATTTCACCTGTAACAGAAAGAACTAAAGGTAATCTTTTAAAAATCAGATCAACTTCTTTTTTCCATCTTTCTGGATTGTAATAATTCTCTGCAGGAATCTTAACTACATCATCAACAAGAGTCATCGTGCCTTTTTCAGCATGATCTTTATTAATCCGAGCCATTTCAAATAATTTTTCTTTACTCATATTATGCTTTTAACAAAATTAAACTAAAAATTCAAAAAAATATAAAATTTAAGCTCTTTTTATTGTTAAACCCCCATCAACAGGTAAAATTGCTCCATTTATAAAGGACGAAGAAGGAAGACAAAAATTCAAAGTAGCATGGGCAACTTCTTCAGGTTCTCCATACCTTTTTAAGGGGACTCTTCTTCTCGCATAAAGATTTTTATCCTCTTCAGGTATTTTTTCAGTCATTCCCGTTCTGATAGGCCCAGGACATATGCAATTAACAGTAATGCCACTAGAGCCCAATTCTACAGCAAGTGATTTTGTTAAACCAATGACGCCATGTTTTGCGGAAGTATAAGGTGATTGTCTTGGTGTTGCACCCAATCCTTCGGTAGAAGAAATATTTACAATTCTACCTGACTCTGATTTTTGAATATATGGTAAAGTTTCTCTAATCAACTGAACTTGTGCTTTTAAAAGAACATTGAATGTTTTATCCCAATATTCTTCATAATTCTCATCATTTATTAATGTTGGAATGGAAATTCCTGCGTTATTAATTAATATGTCTATTCCTCCAAATAATTTCACTATCTCAGCCACAGCTGATTTAATTTCGGTTAGATTGGTAACATCAAGCTTAATTCCGTGACATTTTTTTCCGTAACTTGAAATCTCTTCAACAACTTCATTTATTTTATCTTCATTAAGATCAGTTACAATAACTTGAGCATTTTGATCTGAAAAAAGTTTTGCTGTGGCAAGGCCCATACCGCTCGTAGCTCCGGTAATTAAGGCCACTTTGTTTTCAATTGATCGAGATAATTGGCTAAAATTATTCATTTATCACCAATTTTATCTAGAAGTTTAATCATAATAAACATTATTCCAATAGCGACTATTAAACCTAAAAAAGCCATAAAAAACCCCATAACCTATCCTTTCTCAGCAAAATCAAGTATCTGATATACATCATCAGCTTTAGTTATTGGTCTTGGGTTTGATAAAACAATTTGATGCTCAAGGGCATATTCTACAATTTTTTTATACAAATCCTTTTTAATACCAACATCTTCAAGGCTAGATGGCAAACCTAAATCAACAATTAACTCTTTTACTGCTTCATGTGCCTTTAATTCTGGTCTTCCTAGAGCAGAAGCTATCATTTTATCTTTTTCTGGATGAAATTCTTCATTCCATTTTAGAACTGCGGGTAGCATTACACATGATGTTTGGCCATGAGGAACCGAGCCAAGAGATCCAAGCAAGTAACCAATGCCATGACTTGCGCCCATCATTACATTGCCCATATTTTTAGCCACTATCCATACCGCTTTTTGAGACATAGAGCGTGCTTCAATATTTTTTTTGTCTAATTTTGTTTCTCTAAGCGAATTTGAAAAAATTTTTAAAGACTCTAATGCATTATGAGAAATCATTGGATTTTCAGATATTGAACAATAACCCTCCACAGCATGGTCAACTGATCTTATAGCAGTTGATAACCATAACCATTCTGGAGTATGTATAGAAATATATGGGTCAAGAATAACAACTTTAGGACAAATATCGGTACCAAAATAACCTTGTTTAAGTTTTTTCTTTGTATCCATGGCTCCCCCAACAATTGAATACTCACCTCCTGATAATGTAGTTGGCACAGCTATCTGTCTGATTTTTGATGAAGTTTTTTGAATTTTTCCAGAAATTTTTTTTAATTCCTCAGCATTATTTATATCAAGAGAAATACATAATTGAACAACTTTTACTGTATCAATTGGTGTTCCACCTCCAATTGTCAAAATAATATCTGGATCAACTTTTTTTACTTCTTTAGCGCATTCAAGTACATTTTCAATGGGAGAATGTTCCTTACAATTATCAAAAACACCTACCAGCTTGTTCCCTAAAATATTCTTGATTTGCTCTATTTCATTTGTTTTTTTTGATAGACTTGATGAAGAAACTATATAAATCTTATTAATATCCATAAGCTCTATTTCTAGAGGGATAATTTCTTCTGCCTTATGGTCACAATATACTCTTTCAAGCGGTGAATATGCAAAGGGCTGTATCATCTATTTATTTGATATAAATTTTGCTATTGCTTCTAATGCTTCATTAGCTTCAGGTAAGAAAGGTGCATAACCTTGAAAAACATGCACCATATCATCCCAGACTTCTAATTTAACTTCACAACCAGATTTCTTTGCTCTTTCAGCAACTTTTAAAGAATCATCCAATAAAACTTCTCTTCCTCCAACCTGAATAAGTAAAGGTGGAAAGCCATCATAGTCTCCATAAACAGGTGACGCATATGGATCTTTCAAATCGGATTCATTTTCAATATAAAGATCCCTAAAAGCAGATATTGCATCTCTTGAAATATATGGATCATTGCTTGCATTGGTTTCATAGCTTTCTGAAACAGGGTCTAATTCTGCCCATGGACATAAAGACATAACAGCATCAGGAAGTTGAGAGCCATCATCCTTTAATGATAAAGTAACCCCTAAAGATAAACCCCCGCCGGCTGAGTCACCTGAAACAAAAGATTTTGTGCATTTACCTTGTCCATTTGGGCCATTATCTAGCATCCAAGAAAAAGCTTTTTTACAATCGTTAATTCCATGAGGAAATTTTAATTCAGGGGCTAAAGAATAATCTATGAGAAGTATTGAGCACCCAGTTTTTTGCGCAAGCTGACTAGTGAGGGAAAGATACCCCCTTATAGTTCCAATTGCATAACCTCCTCCATGTAAATACAAAATCCTTTTATCAGGATCAGAGTTTTCTGTCATAACCCATTGACCATAAATTCCATCAACATTAACTGGAAAAGCGGCTCCAGTTGGTTTTATATTTTCATCAGCACTAAAAAAATCGTCATTTGTATATCTAAAGTGTTTCATACCAAGTCTCTCATCATCTAATGAGAAAAAGGTTTTCACCAAATCTTCTTGATGTTTAATTACTATTTTATTTTGCTCTGAACTCATTTTAACTCCTATAGAATTTAAAGACTCATTCCGCCATCTGAGGTGATCATTTGGCCAGTTATGTAACTAGCTCCTGAGCTACATAAAAAACATGCTAATTCTCCCATATCATTAGGCGTACCCCACCTACCAAGCGGTATGCTTCTTAATGTATCTTCATATCTTTTCTCATTTTTGTATGTGACTTCAGTTAATTTAGTTGCAACAAAACCTGGAGCAATTCCATTTACTCTTATGTTATTCTCTGCCCAGGCCTCCGCTAAAGTTTTTATCAAAGTGAGTAAACCACCTTTCGAAGCAGAATATGCAGGATTACCTTTTACTGAATGATAGCTTGCTCCAGATCCAATAATTATTATTGAACCATTGCTTTGAGATAACTTTTCTTGGAAAAAAGAACATGAAGCCATAATTGAGTTTAAATTTAAATCCACTACTTTTTTAAATGTATCCATTTCGAATTCTTTTCTTTTATAGGCAACGATACCTTGAGAACATATCAAATGATCTAAATTATTAAATGGTAGGTCAATTTTTTTTAAGTTATCGTGATTAGAGAGATCTAATTGTTGATAATTACATTTTTCAATATTTTTAGAAATATTTTCTTCATAATCATTAATAGAATCTCTTGTTCCTGTAATACAAACATTTGCGTTATAATTAACAAAGGACTCAGCAATCCCCCTTCCAATACCGCTACTTCCTCCAATAACTAATACATTTTTCTTATTAAAATCTATAGACATTACGCTGAATAGCCACCATCAACAGGTATGGATTGACCACTTATATAACCTGCATTTTCTGATGCAAGGAACACCACAGTATCAAATAATTCATTAGGATCTCCTGCCCTTCCTAGAGGGACCTGCTGCATCCATTGATCTAATATTCCTCCTGGAGGTGAATCAATTTCTTGAGATAATCCAACAGCAATTAACCCTACTGCAACACAATTTGCCCTTATCCCATTATGACCCTCTTCTCGTGAAATAGCTGTACACAAATGCTGTACACCTGATTTCGGAACAGATGATAATCCGTCAGTGCTAATATATTTATGAATAGCTGCCGTAGTTAAGGCTGTTATGGAACCCCCACCACCATCTCTCAAAACAGGAACGCAAGCTCTTAATACATGATAAAATCCCTTTATATCTGTATCTAATGTTTTATAAACATCTTCAGGATCGGCATCTAAAATTGGCATAATATGAAGGAATGGACCAGTTGCAAAAATAACAGAATGTATTCTACCAAATTCTTTCTTACTTGATTCAACAAAGTTTTCGACCTTTTCTACATCTAAAAGATCTACACTAGATGCAAATCCTTTCTGACCATTAGATTCAATTTTTGCGATATTTTCTTTTGCTGCTTCTTCATTGTTAAGATATGTAAAAGCTACATCAGTACCACATTTACTAAGAAGATCTACAATTCCAGTACCTAAACCACCTGAACCACCAAAAACAATTGCCGCTCCATCAGAAAATCTGTATTTTGTCATATTCTATTCCTCCATAAAATTCATCAAAGCATATTAAGTAAAAGCTTAAAAGTTTTATTTATGTAAAAAAAATTAATATATAAAAAGATTGAATATACTTTCAATATTGCAAGAAAAATTATGCATGTTATTCTACTTTCGGTTATTGAGGGGCTTTAAAATGACAAATAAAGTAGATTATGATGCAGTTGTAGTAGGAGCAGGCTTTGCTGGTTTAGCTCTAATTCATCATCTTAAAAAAACAGGTATCTCAGTTAAAGTTTTAGATAAGGCTTCTGAAATTGGTGGAACTTGGACATGGAACCGTTACCCTGGAGCCGCAACCGACAGCGAAGGGTATTATTATTGTTTAACCTTTTCTAAAGAGATTTTGCAGGAATGGACTTGGTCAGAAAGATATCCGGGTTGGGAAGAGACCAATAGGTATCTTAATTTTGTGGCTGATAAGTGTGATATGTGGCCTCATATACAGTTAAATACAGAGGTCAAAAGTGCTGAATTTATTAAAGATGACGGATTATGGCGTGTAAAAACAAGCACTGGTGAAGAATTAATTTGTAAATACTTTATTAGCGCTATGGGAATGATTTCCCAACCAGTTATACCTAAATATGACGGTATGAGTAACTATAAAGGCCCATGTTTTCACTCATCAAGATGGCCTCAAGAAGGCCTTGAATATGAAGGAAAAAAAGTAGGCATTGTTGGATGTGGGGCCTCAACAGTTCAAATGTTACCTATTATGGCTCAAACTGCAAAAAGCGTAACAGTTTTTCAAAGAACACCAAACTTTGTATTGCCCGCAATGCAAAGACCTATGACACCAGAATGGGAAAAAAATATTAAAGATAATTATGAGGAAATAATAAATAAATGCAGGAATCATGTCTTTGGTATGGCCTTTGATAGTCCTGTTGGACGAAATGCAGTTGATACGCCTGAGGATGAAAGAGAAAAAATATTCGAAGAAAATTGGAATGGAAGTTTTAGATGGGTTTTTGAAACTTTTGACGATTTACTTGTTGATCCAAAAGCAAATCAAATGGCGGCTGATTTTATAATTAGAAAAATGAAAGAAAAAATAGATGATCCTGAAATTGCAGAAATATTAACTCCTAAAGGTTATCCTTTGTTTGCTAAAAGACCTCCTCTTGATCATGGATTTTATGAAGCCTTTAATAGAGACAATGTTCATCTAGTAGATATTAAAGATAGAGAACCAATATCTCATTTTACAGAAAATGGCATTAAAACAGATATAAATGAATATGAATTTGATATCATTATTTTAGCTACAGGTTTTCAAGCTTATACAGGTGCACTTGAAGCATTCGATATCATTGGTCAAAGCGGTGAGTCTATAAGAGAAAAATGGGAGACTGAGTCAAAATCTATAATGGGCGTTTGTATTTCTGATTTTCCAAATTTATTTACAATTACTGGGCCTCAAGCTCCTTTTGCAAATCTTCCAACTTCAATTGAACAAAATTGTTTATGGATTTCTGATTGCATCAACAAAATGGAAAAAGAAGGATACAAACTTTGTAATCCTCTTTTAGAAGCCGAGACAGAATGGTCAGCGCATGTCAAAGAGGTTCACGAGCAAACACTTATGAATGTTGGTGACGAAGTAAATTCATGGATGATGGGCGCAAATATAGAAGATAGAAACTCCAGAGTCCTAATATATTTTGGTGGAGCTGGAGTATATTATGACCGTCTAAGAGAGTCTGTAGATAATAACTTTCCTGAAGTATCTTTTAGTTAAATAATCAAGGTTAACTAACTATCATATTATTTGGATAATTTTGATAAGCTAACATAAGTGTATTTTTAATGCCTGACGCACCTTTTACTTTATCACTGGCCTCTGCCGATGCAGCATTTCCAGCTTTGATTCTATTTTCTATGCCTTTAAGAATGCAGTAGAGCTTCATTAAAGAGAACAAACAATAAATATTAAGGAACTCTACATTAACCATTTTTCCATAAGTTTTCTCATAAGAACTAAGAAAATCTTCAGCAGATGGTATATGATAAGACTCCCATTCTAATCCAATACCATACAAAACACCCTTCGGAATTAACCAATTGATCATTTGAAAACTTAAATCAACCTCAGGCTCACCAAATGCAGATAGCTCCCAATCCAACACAGCCAAGCATTTAGAATTAGCCCCTATTACCAAATTGTCTAATTTATAATCTCCATGAATTAAACATAAATTATTATTATCAGGAGTATTTTTAATTATAAAATTATATATCTTTGAAATATCTTTATCCTGGTAGCCTTCATGGAAAATTTGGTTATACCAAATATTTAGATTTCTTATCATAAAACCACTATTCTTTTTAAAAGGTATATCCAGCTTATTAATATTATAACTATGAAGTTGACCTAGAGTATTTGCTAAGCTTTCGTAAATTTTTTTTCTTTCTTTAGGCTCGTTATCAGGTAGGAATGGATCTTCATAAATATTTCCATCAATAAATTCCATGATATAAAAATCTCTACCGATTGTTGATTTATCGTCACAAATTAATATTGGTTTAGGCACGCTAAATTTCTGATTACTAAGACCCCTTAAAACATTAAATTCACGATCCAACCTATGAGCACCTCTCACTAAATCGCCTTTAGGTTGAGTTCGTAAAATAAATTTTTTATTTTTATTGTCTGTCAATATGTAAGTTGGATTTGACTGACCATTACCTACTTTTCGTGGTAAATCATTAGATAAAATAAAATTATTTTCTTTTAAAAAAGATTTTATACTTTGGAACTCATCATTATGGATTGTCATATTAACTAACTTTGATATTTCTTGTATTGATCCTCAATATTATTGAGAATTAAATTATATAAAGCTTCCAATAAATCTGCGATTTCATCTTCTGTATTTCCATCACCAACGAAATGACCGCACCATGAAACAGCGGTATCATTTGATGAAAAATCTTTTAAGTTTACACATGCTACATAATTTGAAATAGGTAAACATGATTTATCAACGATTGAGTATGTAAGTGATAGCCCCTCTTCAACACCAACAAGTCTTTCAATAACTTCACCTGGATAAGGATCACCTAAATAAACTGATCTTAAATCTCCTATAGAGTTAGAAAAATCTTTAGGTAGCTTTACCTCAAGAAGAGTTTCAGGTAATAGAGTTTTAATTTCTCCAAATGCTCTAATCCTATTCCAAAAATAATTCCTAGGAACATTGACCACTCTTTCTACTCTTGTTTCTTTAAATATAACCCTACCCAAATTATTAAACCATCCTTCTAATTACTTATCATTAAATTGTTTTTCCATGTTGTCACAAATAAGATTATAATTAAAATTAAACATGTTTACTGTTTCATCTTTATGCTTTTTTTCCGCTTTAAAATGACCGAACCAATTAACTTCAGTATAATTTTGACTTGCTTGTTTTATATTTACAGTGGAAACATAATTCTCGACTGGTAAACATGATTTATCAATAACTGAATAAGACATATACTTTTCTTCTATAAATCCATCTAATCTCTCTATAACTTCACCTTGATAAACTTTCTCAAGATAAACATATCTTACATCACCTGGAGAATTAGAAAAATTATCAGGAATTTTTACTTCTTTAATCGTTCTAGGTAAAAGCGTTTGAATTTTATCGAAAGCCCTTAATCTTTCCCAAAAATATGATTTTGGTACCTTTACTATTCTGTTAACATGGGACTGTAAAAATAACACTAAATTTACCTTAAAAGAGATCTATAATTACTACCCCAAAACACAAGAGGATAACCTTCACTTATTTCTGAGTGATTAACATCAGCTATTAAAATTGAGTGATCACCAGAATCAATTGTTTGATTTTTAGAACAAGATAACCAACCTATAGAGTTCTTTATCACCAAACCATGATCAATGGAAATATATTGATCCTGATTTAGTGTGTGATCATTTTTTTGTGCAAGAGAATTTGCTAAATCTTTTTGATCTTCAGATAAAAAATTGATTATATAATTATCTAGATTTGTTATTTCTTCATACAGGTCTGAATCTTTATCTAAGCACCATAAAATTAAAGGCGGGTCCAAAGATAATGAAGTATATGAATTTACTGTTATACCAAGGTTTAGGTTATTTGAACTTTTAAAAGTAACTGCTGTTACGCCAGTAGCAAATTTACTAAAAATACTTCTGAGGTTTTTATTTGCTTCATCAAGCATAAAATTATCTAATAATAACAGGAAGGTGAGAAAATCCTTTAACAAAGCTTGATCTAATTCTAGTTGGTTCACCAACAACTTCAATATTTTCAAATCTTTTCATTATTTCTTCCCACAAGATTTCTAACTGCATATCAGCTAACCTATTACCAACACATCTGTGAATTCCAAAACCATATGAGAGATGGTTTCTTGGTCTTTCCCTATCAATTATAAAGCTGTTAGCATTTTCAATTACATCCTCATCTCTGTTTCCTGATACATACCACATTACTACTTTGTCACCTTTTTTTATTAATTTTCCTCCTAACTCATAATCTTCAAGAGCTGTTCTCCTCATATAAGCGAGTGGTGTCTGCCATCTAATAATCTCAGGAACCATAGTTTTAATTAAAGAATGATCTTTTCTTAATTTATCATATTGATCAGGGTTTTGATTTAGAACCAAAATACCGCCTGTCATAGAATTTCTTGTTGTATCATTGCCCCCAACAATTAAAAGTATCAAATTACCTAAATACTCCATAGGATCCATATCACGAGTACTTGGATTATGAGCTAGCATAGAAATTAAATCAGTTTTGGGTTCAGAATTAACTCTTTCATTCCATAATTTAGTAAAATATTGAAGACACTCAAATAATTCTTCTTTTCTTTGCTCTTCGGTTTCAACTATTCCATCACCTGGTCTGGCAGTAGAAACATCAGACCATCTTGTTAGTTTCATTCTATCTTCAAAAGGAAAATCAAATAAAGTAGCTAACATTCTTGTTGTTAACTCAATAGATACATCCTCTACCCAATTAAATTCCTTATTTCTTGGAAGGCTATCTAAAACCTCAGTTGTTCTCTCTCTAATAAGATCTTCCATATTTGCTAGGTTATCGGGCGCAACAACAGGATTAACGGCTTTTCTTTGAATATCATGTTTAGGTGGATCCATTGCAATAAACATTGGGGTAGTAAAATCTTCTTCAGGATCAAATATAGTTATAGCTCCTTCTGATGAAAAAACTTTATGATTAGTGTCAACACTCATTATATCCTTGTATTTAGTTATTGACCAATAAGGCCCAACATCCTCAACACATGATTCAGGACAATAATGGACTGGGTCTTCATTTCTCAATCTTTCAAATAATGGAAAAATTGCATCTCCATACATAAAGATATCAGCATTTGCCATATCAATTTTTTCTAAAGGTATTGAATAAGGATCCATTTCTGGGCTCCAAACATCTGGACGAAGAAGTTCTTTAAGCATTATTTATAATCCCCCATACTTTTTGTGCTGTAATAGGCATATTAAGTTTCTTTGTATCAAAATCATCTAAAGCGTTTATTATTGCATTGACATAAGCTGTTGTTGAGGCAACAGTTCCAGCTTCACCACAACCTTTAGCTCCCAATAAATTTGTTGTACATTCTGCGTCTTCATTAAAATCAATATTAAAATCAGGGAAATCATCAGCTCTTGGCATTTGATAATCCATATATGAACCGTTTAAAAGTTGTCCGGTTTCCTCTTCATAAATAGCCAGCTCACACATTGCCTGTCCTAAGCCCTGAACAATACCTCCATGAACTTGGCCTGCGACTAAAAGAGGATTAATAATTTTCCCAAAATCATCTGTGGCGTGATAATCTATGATTTCTATATTTCCTGTATCTTTATCTACCTCCACTTCACAAATATGACAACCATTTGGGTATGTTGGGTCTTTATGCTCATATGAACTAGCACCATCCAGCATTTGAGTATTAGATTGATTTTCAGCAATTTTAGCTACTGAAAATAAATCAATATTTCTATTAGTGCCTTGTACTTGAAAAAGAGGACCAGATTCAGTTGAATATTCTATTTCATCAAGAGAAGCCTCTAGTTCAGCAGCAGCAATTTCAATTCCTTTTTTTAAAACATCATCGGATGCCTCATTAATGGCGCCAGCAGCAAAATATAATGATTTTGATCCGCCAGTTCCACCTCCGCTTGGTAGATCTTCGCTATCACCAAAATGAATAGATACATCTTCAGGATTAACACCTAATTTCTCAACAACAATCTGTGTCCATGCAGTTTCATGCCCTTGGCCTGTAGCCATTGTGCCTGTATAGACATTTACTTTACCATCGCTTGAAACAATTATTCTTGAATCTTCCGAGCCCTCTCCTTGAGTTCTTTCAACATAATAAGATACACCGATACCACGAAGCTTATTTTCATCTAAAGATTTCTTCTGTCTTTTTTCGAAGTCTTCGAAAGATGAGTTTAATAAGGTCATATTAGTGGTTTTATCAAAATCACAACTATCAAAAGGAATAACTGGATCTTCAGTGTTTCCTAAATCAGAAGGTTGGACATAATTTAATTTTCTAATTTCAATTTGCCCCAGAGACATATCACGGGCCGCTTGATCAACTAATCTTTCAATAACATAACTTGCTTCAGGTCTACCAGCGCCTCTATAAGCATCAATAGGAACTGTATTTGTATATACAACCTTTACATTATTAACCATGACAGGAATATTATATACTCCAACATGCATTCCAGCCGCTGCAAGCGTAGGAATAAAAATACCATACTGAGATAAATAGGCTCCAACAGAAGCTGTTGTCTCTACCTTTACGCCAAGAAATTTTCCTTCTTTATCTAAAGCTAGATATGCGTCTGTGACATGATCTCTGCCCTGTGCATCACTTAAAAAGGACTCTGATCTTGTTGCAGTCCACTTAACAGGTCTTGATAAAATTTTACTAGCATGCATTACAGCAATGTATTCAGGAAAACACATCATCTTTAAACCAAATCCACCGCCAACATCTTTAGTTATAACCTGAATATCCTCTTCTTTAATATTAAGCGTATTAGCGAGTCTCTCTCTCATGGCGTGAGGACCTTGACTTTCAACATGCATTTTAAATTTTCTATCAGCTTTATTAAAGACTGATACTGCAGACCTTGGTTCAATAGGATTAACAACAATCCTATTATTAATAAGATGAACATGGGAAACATGATGAGCATCTGATTCAACTTTTTTCCATTCCTCATCTGAGCCTAACCCCCAATCAACTGCGCAATTAGACTCAAATTCATCAAATAGTTTTGGTGATTCATCATTCAGAGCTTTTGCAGTATCTGAGTTACATGATAACTCTTCATATTCTACTATTACACTATCAGCAGCATCGAGAGCTAAATTAACAGTTTCAGCAAGTATGAAAACAACTGGATCTCCGACATGCCTTACTTTATCAGATGCCAATATCGGTCTTTTGCTTGCATTCATAGGTGAGCCATCTTTATTTTGGAGAAAATCAATTACAGACATATGAGTTATGCCTGCCTTAGTAAAGGTTTCATTAGTAAAGATGTCAATTACACCTGGCATTTTACGAGCTCCCTCAACATCAATACTTAAAATTTTTGCATGAGAATAAGGTGATCTAACAAACACACCATGGCACATATCTTCAAATTTAATATCATCTGTATAATTACCTTTTCCTGTAATTAAACGTGTATCCTCAATCCTAGTGACAGGCTGTCCTACAGCAAATTTCATTATTTCTCCTATTTAATTTTTATAACTTGGGTCAATTTTATCTAATTTTCTTAAAAGGCCAGGCCATGCAAGTTGACCTATTCCATCATCAGATGCCATTTGACCTTGTTCGGTAACTAGTTCAACAACATCTGTTGGAACTTGATTAAGCTTCAAACCACCCGTTAGGGCTTTAATTTGCATGCTGCATGCTCTTTCTAGAAAAAACAAACGAAGCCAAGCATCTCCACAAGTAGCGCCGGTTGTTAGCAGGCCATGATTTTTTAAAATTAAACAATGCTTATCTCCTAGATCATGAATTAATCTTTCTCTTTCATCTAGGTTAAGTGCAATTCCCTCATAGTCATGGTATGCGCAATCATTTCTAATAACCATCGCATGTTGGCTTATTGGCATCAGACCATCTTCCTGAGCTGCTACAGCCACACCATCATTTGAATGTGTATGAATTACTGCGTGATTATTTGATCCTGAAGAATGAACTGCTGAATGTATTGTAAAGCCAGCAGCATTAACATTGTAATTTGTTTCAGAAACCTTATTTCCTTCAAGATCAATTTTGACCAGATCAGAAGCACAAATTTCGTCGAATAATAAACCATATGGATTAAGTAAGAAGTGCTCAGGCTCTGATGGAACACGCACAGAAATATGAGTAAAAACAAGATCATCCCAGCCATATAAAGCAACTAACCTATATAAAGCTGCAAGCTCTACCCTTGCATTCCATTCCTCTTCACTTACTGATTCTTTAATTTTTTTATTCATAATTGAATATTACAATCTTTGTAAGTATAAAACCAGCATTATTAGGATTAGACACCGATAGTTTTATTTAGAGCTAAATTCCAATTTTCTATTATTTCTTCTCTTATTTTTTTTTCTATTTTTGGCAGAAATTCAATATTTTCATGCATTTTGATATTAAATTCACCTAAATTTTTAATTTCTTTTGAACCTAGAGCTGATAATGAAGCTGCGCCAAGTGCAGTAGCTTCTTGTTCATTTGATTTGCTTATTTTTATATCGCAAATATCCGAAAGATTCTGAATAAACCAGTCATTTTCAGTCACACCTCCATCAACTTTAATGCTATTAATTGGATTCTCAAATAAGTTACTAGTATCCTCGTTTATAGCTTTTATAAGGTCGTGTGTTTGTAAAGAAATGGATTGAACGGATGAAGTTATTATATCATTTTTGTTAGAATCTCGTGTTAAGCCTGAAATAGATGCTCGACTATTTGGTTTCCAGTGTGGTGCGCCTAAACCGGTGAAAGCAGGTATCATTACAACCTCGGTATTAATAGAATTATTATTAAGTATATTTTCTAATTCACTATAATTATCAAATACTTGTAAACTATTCTTTAACCAATCTATTATAGCACCAGCCATAAAAATGGAACCCTCTAAAGCATAAGTTATTTCGCCATTAATTTTATAAGCTACAGTAGATAAAAGACCATTCTTTGAATATGCTATATTTTTACCTGTATTTAATAATATAAAACATCCTGTTCCGTAAGTTGACTTAATATCTCCAAAATCAAAGCATTTTTGTCCAATTGCAGCAGATTGTTGATCTCCTATAACACCATAAATTGGCAATTCCTTTATAAGTGCCTCTGATTGTCCATAAAAAGCATCAGATTCCAACACCTCTGGAAGGATTGATTTGTTTACTTGAAAAAGATTTAACAAATCATCATCCCATTTTAAATCTTTAATATTAAAAAGATTTGTTCTTGCTGCATTAGTTATATCAGTTGCAAACACTTTACCTTTTGTAAGATTCCAAATAATCCATGAATCTATTGTTCCTGCACAAACTTTATCTTCATTTATGGCTTCTTTAACACCATCAATATTATTTATAATCCATGATATTTTTGTTGATGAAAAATACGGGTCTAATAATAACCCTGTTTTATTAATAATTAATTCCTCATAGCCCTCTTCTTTTAAATCCCTACAAAAATTCTCTGTTCTTCTGTCTTGCCATACAATTGCATTATATAAAGATTTACCAGTTATTTTATCCCATAAAACTATCGTTTCTCTTTGATTGGTAATTCCTATTGAACAAATATTTTTATCGGAATTATTTTCTATCACTTCATTACAACAAGTTATTACAGTTTTGATAATTTCTTCAGGGTTGTGCTCTACCCAACCATTATTCGGAAAAATTTGTTCAAAAGATTTTTGACTGGAATCAATCTTGTTGCCGCTTAAATCAAAAAGGATTACTTTTGTGGATGTGGTGCCTTGATCAATTATTAAAAACATTTTTTATTTATGAGAAACAGGAAGTTTTTTTCTACCCCAAAAAAGAAAGGGGCCCACTCTCTCACCTTCATTAATTAATTTTAGATTAGGAAATCTCTTTTTTAATGCATTAAGTGTAACCCTTGTCTCTAACCGAGCAAGCTCTCTTCCTAAACAAATATGAACACCTACACTAAAAGAAATTACTTTACTTCCATCTCGAGTTAAGTCAAATGTGTTTGGATTTTTAAAAATCACAGGATCTCTATTTGCCGCACCATAATGCATCATTACTTTCGAATTTTTTGGAATGATATTTCCTTCAATATTAACCTCTTTAGATGTAGTTTTAAACAACCCCAAGAGAGGAGGATCATAACGAAGACTCTCGTTTATAGCATTATTGATATCAATTTTATCATTTACAAAATCTTCCCACAAATTATCTATAGTCATTAATCTCCAAACTAAATTAGAAATTAAAGAGGTTGTTGTCTCATTTCCTGCAACAAATATTTGTACAGTTAAATTCACAGCCTCATCGTCTGATAGGTAATTTGAATTAATTTTTGAATGAGCAATCCTAGATAAGAGAGTGCTATCTTCGTTGTGTTTTCTTTTTTTAAGTATAAGGTCCAATAGGTAATCTCTCATATGACTTAATTCTTTTTCAAATTGCTGAGGGTCCTCACTACACATTTGTTCTACAGTAGCATCTGCCCAACGCTTAAACTTATGAATGTCATCAGTAGGAATACCTAATATCTCACATATAATTATTACTGGTAATGGAAATGATAAATTATCATGGATATCCCAGGTATCTTCTTCCATGACATCATCAAGAAGCTCTTCTGCAATCTCTTCCAATCTTTCTTCTAATCTTGCAATTGACCCCATTAAAAAATTTGGCTGTACAATTCTTCTGATTAATGTGTGATGTTCTCCATCAGAGAGAACGCCGTTGGAAGAATCAATGAAATTAGGTCCATTCCCATGTCCTTCAATAAAAATATCAGGTTCTCTTAAGGCATAGCTAATATCTTCATATCTAGATAGTATATAAAATGGAGGATCATATAAATCATAATGATATATTCTATCTCCATTTAACAATCTTGAAGCCGATAAAGATGGATCATACATCTCATCTTGACTCATTAAATTTACCTTGCTGTTGCCTGAATTCATTTATTCACCTAAATAGACAAAACCTTTGATAAAACTTTAGTAATTTAGGTATGAATTATCAAGAGGAAGTGATATTTAAAAAAATATGTCAGATAAAAAAATACATTTTGTTTCAAGTGATAATGAGTCTGCAAAAGAAGCAAAAGATAATCTAGTAAAAAAATATAAGGATTATCCTGCTTCTAAAGCTGATGTAATTGTTGCGCTTGGAGGCGATGGACTTATGTTGCAAACTCTTCATGATAATATTGCTGAAGCTAAACCTATTTTCGGTATTAATAAGGGATCTGTTGGTTTCTTAATGAATGATTATAACGATGATGACCTCTTAGAAAGAATTAATTCCGCTACCTTAACAAAGGTATACCCTCTTCAAATGACAGTAAAAACTGAAAAAGAAGAAATATCAGCTAAAGCTATAAATGAAGTTTCCCTATTGAGGCAAACTTATCAAGCAGCAAAGATAAAGATTAAAATAGATGATAAAATTCGTTTAGAAGAATTAATATGTGATGGTATTTTACTTGCTACACCTGCAGGAAGCACAGCTTATAATTTATCTGCTCATGGTCCAATATTACCAATTAATTCAAATTTATTAGCATTAACTCCAATATCAGCATTTAGACCAAGAAGATGGAAGGGAGCATTGCTTCCTCATAACTCAATAGTTGAAATTGAGATATTGGAAAAAAATAAGAGACCGGTAAGCGCTGTTGCTGATAATCTTGAAATAAGAGATATAGAAAGCGTTAAAGTAACAGAAGACAGAAAAACAGAATTATTTATGCTTTTTGATCCTGAAACAAATCTAGAAGAAAAAATTTTAGAAGAACAATTTACTTACTCTTAATTTATTTCAAATTCTCTATAGGTTCTTTAATTAGACCATACCCAGCCCTTTCAGGAATCGTCAAAAATACCCCGTCTTCATTCTTTTCTATCTCGGGCTCAACAGTAATAACTGTTTCTTTTTTAACTTCTTCAAGAGCTTCTTTAACACTTCTAAATTTTGATAATTTTTCTAAGTTCATTCTTGTTGGAAAAATGATTGTTCGTTTTTTAGTTAAACAGTCTTCTAATGCCTGTTTAGGAGAAATCCAAATTGAATCAACAGACTCTTTTCCATCATGCTTACCTGTATGATCCTTAGGGGCTTCGGCAAGATAAAAATATGTATCAAATCTCTTTGGCATCATTTTAGGGGTTATCCAATGCGCAAATGGAATTAAATTGTCTAAATTAAATTTAATATTTTCTTTAAAAGCAAAATCAAACATTGATGTTTTCTTGTTATTAAACTCTTCTCGCCACTTAGCTAATTGCTTTAATCTCTCGCTTGATATGATTTCTTTATCATTTTGTTCATATGCAAATAATACATCTGCTTCTTCATAACACTCTCTTATGCCTGCAATTTTGTAACTGAGTTCATCGTCACTAATCTCTTTTTCGGTAACTATATATTTTCTTATTTCTGTATTAAGATCACTTTCATCGACTTTTCCGCCTGGAAAAACTAAAGCACCTGATGCAAAATCTATTTGATGATGTCTCACAACCATAAAGACCTCTATATCATCAATGCCGTCTCTAATAACTAAGACAGTGGATGCAGGTATTAATTTATTAGAAGAATTTTCCATAATATAATGCTATAGCATAGTTCAAAATATTAAATCATTTATTTTTGATAAGATGAGGAAAGATGATGTTAGAAGGATTAAAAGTTATTGAAATGTCAACATATGTAGCCGCTCCTGGAGCAGGAGGTATGCTTCGAGATTGGGGAGCAGAAGTTATTAAGGTTGAGCCATTATCAGGTTGCCCAATGAGATCATTTTTTGAAGGAACAAAATCAAAATTAGAAATCGTAGGCAACCCTATCTTTAGTCTTGATAATAGAGGTAAAAAAGGGATGACAATCAATACTAGCAATGAAAAAGGCGCTGATATTGTTAGGGAATTAATTAAAGATGCAGATATTTTTTTGACAAATGTTAGACCTACATCATTAGAAAGATCAAAACTTGATCATGAAACGCTTCTAAAAATTAATCCTAAGTTAATATATTGCTCTTTATCAGGTTATGGTCTTGATGGGGAAGAGAGAGATCGACCAGGATTTGATATTGCTGCATTTTGGTCGAGATCCGGAATGGCACATTTAACTCAAAGAAAAGGTGAAGAACCTTTGCCAATTAGAGTTGCTGTTGGAGATCATATCACTTCAATATCAACAGTTAGCGGAATATTAGCTGCAGTTTATGAAAGACAAAAAACAGGTAAAGGTAAAGTTGTTGAAAGTTCGCTCTTGAGAACAGGAATTTATTCCATAGGTTCAGATATGGCCCTTCAATTAAGGTTTGGAAGAGTTCCGTCAACAAAAAAAAGGGATGAACAAATAAATCCAATAGCTAATTTTTTTAAAACCAAAGATGATAGATGGATATGTCTTAGTCCAAGAGCGGGAGGTGATTGGGATTTACCTCAAGTAGCAAGAGCTATCGGCAGAGAAGAATGGTTAGAAGATGAAAGATTTAATAATCATCATGGAAGAAGGTCTAATTCTACAGAATTTGTAAAGGCTATGGATGAAGCTTTTAGTCAATTAACACTTGAAGAATGGGGTGAAAGATTAGACAAAGAAGACCTAATTTGGGCGCCTGTCCAAAATTTAAGTGAAGTTGCAAATGACAAACAAGCTATAGAAGCAGGATCATTTGTTGAAATTGAAGACCCAGAATGTGAAGAGAAATACCTTTCTTTAGCTTCTCCGGTTAAATTTCATAATAGTGATGTGGGACCAAAAGGGCCTGCACCGCTCCTAGGCGAACACAATAAAGAGATATTGAATGATATGGGTTATTCATTAGAAGAAATTAATAAATTAGAAGAAAATGGTATTATTGGAAAAAGTTAATTCTTAATATCTGGTGCAGCAGTTTCTTTAAGTATCATATCTACGCTATCTTGGATGTTAAGTATTTCTTGCTTATTTGAACCAAGCTTTCTAATTGCAACGGTTTTATCATCCATCTCATTAACTCCAACAACAAAAATATATGGTATTTTATTCACCGAATGTTCGCGCACTTTATAATTAATTTTTTCATTCCGAGAATCCAAAATAACTCTTATTCCTTTTTCTATAAATTTTTCTTCTATCTCATGAGCATATTGATCTGCCTTAGAAGTTATAGTAGCAATTACCAGCTGGATTGGAGCCAGCCAAAGAGGAAATTTTCCTTCATAATGTTCAATTAAAATTCCTGTAAATCTTTCTAAGCTTCCTAAAATAGCTCGATGAAGCATAACTGGGGTATGTTTTTCATTATCTTCTCCAACATAACTTGCTCCTAATCTTCCAGGCATATTAAAATCAACCTGCAATGTTCCGCATTGCCATTTTCTACCAATAGCATCATGAAGATAAAAATCTAACTTGGGTCCATAGAAAGCCCCATCTCCACTATTTATATCAAAAGGTATACCTGTTGCTTTAGATGCATTCAAAAGTGCATTTTCAGCTTTATCCCAAATCTCGTCTTTACCTACCCTTTGGTCTGGTCTATCAGCATACATTATTGAAACCTCTTCAAAACCCAACTCACTATACACACCCTGAAGCAGCTTACAAAAATTTATAGTTTCAATCTCTATTTGATCTTCAGTACAAAAAATATGAGCATCATCTTGAACAAAATTTCTAACTCTCATTAAACCATGAAGCGCGCCGGATGGCTCGTTACGATGACACGATCCAAATTCTGCCATTCTCAGCGGAAGATCTTTATAGCTCTTTATACCTTGATTATATATTTGGACATGCCCTGGACAGTTCATAGGCTTAATCATCAATTCTCTATCATCAATAATTGTTTTATACATATTGTCTTTATATTTATCCCAATGACCTGACTCAACCCATAAATCTTTATCTAGAATTTGTGGCGTTTTAATTTCTTTATATCCTTCTTTTGAAATTTTTCTTCGAATATAGTCTTCTAATTCTTTATAAATGGACCAACCGTTTGCATGCCAGAAAACCATACCGGGCGCAATATCTTGAAAGTGAAAAAGATCCAATTCTTTTCCAAGTTTTCTGTGATCTCTTTTTTCTGCTTCCTCAAGAAGAATAAGATATTTTTTTAACTCTTTTTCAGATGACCATGCAGTTCCATATACTCTTTGAAGCATTTTGTTATCAGAACTACCTCTCCAATATGCTCCGGCAATTTTCGTTAACTTAAAAGCTTTTAAGTGTCTAACTGATGTAACATGAGGACCTCTACACATATCAATATATTCATTGTGATGATATAGAGCTATAATATCATCATCAGGAATTTCATTAATTATTTCAATTTTATAAGGCTCATCTCTATTTTTAAATGTTTCAAGTGCTTTTTTTCTAGTTACAACTTCTCTAACAACATCATAATTTGTTTGAGCTAATTCTTTCATTCTTACTTCAATTTTTTCTAAATCGTTTTCACTTAACGATTCCTCAAGATCAATATCATAATAAAAACCATTTTCTATAGTTGGTCCAATAGCCATTTTTGCTTTTGGATATAATTGCTTCAAAGCATGGCCAAACAAATGAGCGCATGAATGTCTAATTATCTCTATTCCATCTTCATCACTATTAGTTATTAGAGTTGCTTCAGAATCTGTTTCAATAAGTTCAGAAGCATCTACAAGTTTTCCGTTAAGTACACCAGCAACAGTTGCTTTAGCTAAGCCTGAGCCAATTGAAGATGCAAGTTCATCAAAATTAATTGGCTTATCAAATTCTTTTACTGATCCATCTGGTAATTTTATTTTTAGCATAACTAGTTGTTTATCTTTTTTTTAATAGGAACAGGATCATATCCATATCCACCCCAAGGATTACATTTTATAATACGAATGAAGGATAATTTAAAACCTTGAAAAAATCCATGGCTTGAAAAAGCTTCCATTGCATAAGAAGAGCATGAAGGATCGAATCTACATGACTTACCTAAAAAAGGTGATATCAAATACTTGTATCCCTTAATTAATGTTATACATATTTTACTTGCCATACTCATAACTATAAAAATAATAAGTTATTTATATGCTATAAATTATTTCATTTTTTTATCCACAGAAAAATAGAGTTATCCACAAGAAAATAATTCACCTGAATTGACCCGTATAAATATCTATGTAAAATAAATCTTGACGGTCGTAATGACCAATGGCCGTTGGGCGGGTGACATGCCGCTGTGAGGGTCGGATGGTCTCCGATCCATGGTGAAAGTAGAGGTAGCAATATCTTGAGAATAGCCAACCAGAAGCCGGAAAGCTGGTCTGTAAAAGGAAGGAGCGCTGGATTAGGGTAGCGAGATGTCAGTCTTAATCGGGGGCGATTAAGTCACACTAAAAGGGAACTCGATGTGGGTTCCCTTTTTTTATTTTAGTTCATTTATACAATTTTCAACAGCATCGAAAACCAACAAAACAGAAGCATGTCTTCCTTTAAAATCTTTTACTGGCTCAAAATACTTTAAATCATCCCATTTTCCAGATGGTGGTGTTCCATCATTATTTAACATATTGTACATATCATTTTTTATTTTCAAGAGCTCTTCTGATACTGATCCTATTATATTTCTTGCCATTACAGAAGATGCTGCCCTACCAAGAGAACAGGCTTTAATCTCGTGGCTAAAATCATTTATAATATTATCTTCCATATTTAAATAAACAGTAATTTTAGAACCACATAATTTGCTAACTACTGTAGAAGAGGAATCGGGTTTATCGAGCTTACCTAATCTAGGGATATCTGATGATAACCTTAAAATATTTGTATTATATAAATCCTTAATCATTTTTTTTCTTCCAAGTGGTAATATCGTTCTTATCTTCAAGAACTACACCCATATCTAAAAGTTTATCCCTTATATCATCTGCAACTGAAAAATCTTTAGATTGCCTTGCTCGATTTCTTTCTATAATTAACTCATCAATTACTTTTGTATCAACGTTGCTGTCTTCTTTTATGAGCCAATTTCTTGGCTTAGAGAATAAAAGCCCCATAAAGTT
The DNA here is from genome assembly GCA_002726005.1 of Rhodobiaceae bacterium. GTDB lineage: Bacteria > Pseudomonadota > Alphaproteobacteria > MED-G09 > MED-G09 > AG-430-B22. The sequence goes on along the minus strand of PBRS01000024.1, from coordinate 1,994 downwards.
AGCAGATTTAATAAATGAGCTTCTTAACTCAATATTGTCAGGATCTTTTTTTAGATCTTTAAACATTGAATGGAGAACTGATATTGCTTTTGGTGTATTAATATCATCAGATAAAGAGCTAAGAATTTCTTCATTAACATTAATGTTCGTAATATCAATGTCTTCATATTGATCTAAGAAAGAATAAAAAGTATTTAATGTTTTTTTTGATTGATTAACTAAATCATCTGACCACTTTAAAGGCTGCCTATAATGAGAACTCATTAAAGATAATCTTATTACTTCGCCTGGCATATCATTCAGCAAATCTTTTATTAAAAGAATATTTCCAAGAGATTTAGACATTTTGGAGTCTGCCATTTGAACCATTCCATTATGTAGCCAAAAATTTGCTAATTGCTTACCATCATTTCTACAAAATGACTGAGCACACTCATTTTCATGATGAGGAAACCTTAAATCTTCTCCTCCACCATGAATATCTATCGTTTCTCCAAATATCTCTAGAATCATAGTCGAGCATTCTAGGTGCCACCCTGGTCGCCCCCTTCCCCAAGGACTGTTCCATCCAATCTCATTTTCATTAGAAGGTTTCCACAAAACAAAGTCTAAAGGATTTTTTTTGTAATCTTGAACTTTAACTCTTGAACCTGCAATCATATCTTTAGGATCTCTGCTAGATAAATCTCCATATGATTTATAAGAATTAATATCAAATAACACATGGCCCTCAGAAACATATGCATTATCTTTTGTTATTAGATCCTCAATAAATAAAACCATCTCAGAAATAAATTGTGTTGCGTAAGGCTCCTTATTAGGATCTTCAACATTCAAAATTTTCATATCTGAGTGATATTGATTTGTAGATTTCTTTGTAATTTCAGATATTTCAACATTTTGCTCTATAGCGGCATTTATTATTTTATCATCAACATCAGTTATATTTCTTGCATATGTCACATTCTTATATTCATTTCGTAGTAATTTTGCCAATAGATCAAAAACTACTGCTGGTCTAGCATTGCCAATATGATGTGACCCATAAACTGTTGGACCGCACACATACATAGTTACATTTTCTTCGTCAACAGGATGAAATATCTCTTTTTTCTTAGTTTTTGAGTTATATAATCGAATTTCCATAGCAAAAATCTATAAATTACTTGTATTTTCTTATATTAATATCATATACATTGCTATATTAGAAAATTAATCAAAGTAAAAGTCACAATTTTGTCTTTTATGTCAGGAGATTATTATGGATATGAAAGTTGATAAAAATCAAATCGATTTAGATCAAGATAGACCGACAAGGGAAGAGGCTATGGATGCAGTTAAAACCCTTATATCATGGGCTGGTGATAATCCATATCGCGAAGGTTTAATAGACACACCTAAAAGAGTTGTGAAAGCTTATGAAGAATTTTTTGCAGGTTATAATCAAGATCCTTTATCAACTCTAAGTAAAACATTTGAGGATGTTCAGGGTTATGACGACATTGTCTTTCTAAGAGATATTAATATTGAAACTCATTGTGAACATCATATGGTGCCGATTCTAGGTGTTGCACATGTGGCGTATTTACCAAAAGATAAGGTGGTTGGTATTTCAAAACTAGCAAGAGTAATTGATATTTTTGCGAAGAGACTTCAAACTCAAGAGACTATGACAATGCAAATTCTTGAAACTATTGATCAAGCGCTAGATCCTCTTGGTACAGCTATAATGATTGATGCAAAGCATCAATGTATGACGACAAGAGGCATTAGCAAGCCTAATGTATCGACAGTTACTACTAAGTTTTCAGGATTATTTTCTGAAGATAGTGAGCTAAGACAGAGGTTTATGGGCCTAACGCAAGCAAAAGGTTAATTTTGTCACAAAATTACGAAAATAATTTCAAACAAAGGTTATCAGTCGAAGAGGTTGAAGAAGGTCTTTCTTTAAGTCCTAAATTTGACGAAAATGGTTTAATACCATGCATAACCAC
>PBRS01000023.1 GCA_002726005.1 Rhodobiaceae bacterium | reverse complement strand
AAATTTTAAAAGCTGAAGGAATAAAAAGCATAAAAGATGTTATTGGCAAGGACGTGTAACTAACCAATATTTCCAAGTGAAGGAAAATACTCTAATATAAAAAAACCAAGAACTTGTAATTGACCAGTTAAAATAGCTAAACCAGTTAAGCTTTATGTAAATTATGTAGAAAAAAATTATGATAATATAGAAAAAAGTACAGAAGAAATAATGTTTGGTATGCAATATAAGTTTAATTTTGGTTTATTTTAACAAGTTATAATGTTTTTGGTTCAGTTCTGGAGTTAAGGATGAAAAAAAGTTTAAAAAAAGTTCTGTTTGTATCTTTATTAATATCTCCCTTCATTTTACCACAAGAGGGTTATGCAAATGATCAGATCCGCATCGTAGGTTCTTCAACTGTTTTTCCTTTTTCAACAGCTGTCGCTGAAGAATTTGGCAGATCAACCAAATTTAAAACGCCTATAGTTGAATCAACTGGATCTGGAGGCGGTATGAAGCTTTTTTGCTCAGGCATTGGTTTTGAATATCCCGATATAACTAATGCTTCAAGAAGGATAAAGCAGAATGAATACAATACATGTTCTGAAAATGGGATTAGGATTATAGAAGTTAAAGTTGGTTATGATGGAATTGTCCTAGCTAATTCAAAAAAAGGTACTTTGTATAATTTGACAACCCGAGATATTTATCTTGCCTTAGCAAAAGAAATACCAGTTAATGATAATGATTTAACTTTAATAGATAATCCAAATAAGACTTGGAAAGATGTTAATGCAGAGTTACCGAATATAAAAATAGAGGTTCTTGGGCCACCACCGACTTCAGGCACAAGAGATGCTTTTGTCGAACTAGCAATGGATAGTGGAGCAAAATCTTTTACTGCTTTAAAAGACCTAAGGAGTAGCTCTAAAGAAGGCAAAGNTGAGTTTAAAAGAATTGCAAGAACTATAAGAGAGGACGGCTCATATATTGAAGCTGGAGAAAATGATAATTTAATTGTTCAAAAGCTTGAAGCTAATCCAAATGCTATAGGAATATTTGGNTATAGTTTTCTTGAACAGAACTCTGATAAATTGCAAGGTTCNAATGTTAATGGAGTTGAACCAGAATTNGAAAAAATACTTTCTGGAGATTATGTAATTTCTAGATCTCTATACTTTTATATTAAAAAGAATCATATAAGGATTAAACCTTCATTATTAAATTTTGCGAAAGAATTTACAAGTGAGGGCGCTATGGGGTTTGATGGATATCTTGCAGACAAGGGCTTAATTCCTTTGTCTGAAAATGAGTATGAAGAAGTAAAAATAAATACTATAAACCTAGTTGAGCTTGAACTTTAANTCTCTTTGAATTAAGAGGTTAGATATTAATATAGATATAATCATAAGTTTAACTGTAATTACTTTAATTGGATTACTATCATTTCTATTTTTTAGGAATCGCGCACAATCTCTTCTTATTCAGGGTAAGCCCCTAAGATCAATGCCAAACTATCATGGTCTATTTGTAATTTTATCTAGTTTATTGCCTTGTATCATATTTCTTATTGTATTCATTTCTATTGATGGCTTTATTAAGGGAGTGNTTATTCAGAATCACCTACCAAATTCATTAATTTTGTTAGGGCAGGAGGAAGTAGATTTCTCAGTAAGTATTCTTAGAAATAACATTCATAATTTGCAATCGATCCTATCTTTGGAGATTTTATCGACCGATTCAGCAAATTCATTATATAATTATTATTTCTTTTATAGAGCTGGATTTTTAACCTTAATAATCTGTATNACTACTTTCTTAGCGTATCTTGCTGGTAAAAAGCTTAATGTTAGATTTGATGCCAGAAGAAATGTAGAAAAAATATTAAAGTTTATTTTCTTTGTTTTTTCCATAGTTGCTGTTTTGACTACTTTTGGAATTATTTTATCTTTAATTTTTGAAACAGTTAGATTTTTTTCGCAAGTTAGTTTTAGTGAATTTCTATTTGGAATTCATTGGTCTCCACAAACAGCTATTAGAGAGGGTCAAGTTGGGTCATCTGGAAGTTTTGGAGCCATCCCAATATTTACAGGAACTCTTTTAATAACTGCCATATCTATGTTAATAGCTGTTCCTTTAGGTTTATACTCAGCTATTTACTTATCTCAATATGCTAGACCTAAAGTAAGAAATTATTTTAAGCCAATTCTTGAAATACTGGCTGGAATTCCNACTGTGGTATATGGTTTTTTTGCTGCACTATCCGTTGGTCCTTTTATTAGGTCTACAGGAGAAAGTCTCGGCCTTACAGTTTCAACAGAATCTGCATTAGCTGCTGGTTTGGTTATGGGNATCATGATTATCCCTTATGTATCGTCATTATCAGATGATGTTATGACCGCAGTGCCTGAAAGTTTGAGAGACGGCTCTTTAGCTTTAGGCGCTACTAAGTCTGAAACTATAAGAAAAGTAATATTTCCTGCTGCTTTACCAGGAATTGTTGGAGCAATATTGCTTGCAATATCAAGAGCTATAGGGGAAACAATGATTGTAGTTATGGCGGCTGGATTGGCAGCAAATTTAACNGCAAATCCTCTTTCTGCTGTGACTACCGTTACAGTTCAAATTGTTACTCTATTAGTTGGCGATCAAGAGTTCGATAGCCCTAAGACCCTTGCTGCTTTTGCTCTAGGTTTAGTTTTATTTTTTATAACTTTGGTATTGAATATCTTAGCTATGGTTACAGTTAGAAAATATAGAGAAAGATATGAGTAAAAATATTAATAGTATGATGTTAAAAAGACAATCAGCTGAAAAAAGATTTAGATTTTATGGTCAAGCATCTTTAGCGATAGCTTTGATAATGTTAGTAGTCATTATTTCCTCTATGACTTATCGATCTATTCCAGCATTCACAAACTACGGTTTAAATCTAAGTATTAATTTATCTAAAGAAAATATTGCTCAAGATAATATAAATTATCGTCGTTTAATTAGAGATAATATTTCTTTATTAGATTCTGGTTGTGATGATAGGAAATGCAGAAAAGAGTTTTTGAGATTATTTTCATCTGGTGCTGCATATGAACTAAGAGATACAATTGAGAATGATCCTTCCTTAATTGGAAAAGATTTTAGTAAGTTTATCCTTTTCTCTGATGATGCTGATTTATTTTATAAGTTTGGAATTGATAATAGTTTACCAGAGAGTGAGAGAAGGTTGAATGATAGAGAAATAACTTGGCTTAATGGATTCAAAGAATTGGGCCTAGTTGAAAAAAGATTTTCAACAAACTTATTTACAAATGGTGATAGTCGAGAACCTGAAATTGCAGGAGTCCTAGGAGCTGTTATTGGATCTTTATTAACTATTTTAATAANNTTGATAATTAGTTTTCCTATTGGCGTCCTTTCTGCAATTTATTTAGAGAGCTTTGCTCCAAAAAATAAACTTACTGATTTTATAGAGGTAAATATTAACAATCTCGCGGCAGTTCCTTCAATTGTTTTTGGCCTACTAGGACTTGCCTTATTTATCAATTTTTTTGGTATGCCTCGATCAGCTCCTTTAGTTGGAGGTTGTGTGTTATCTCTTATGACTTTACCAGTCATAATAATAGCTACACGCGCATCTCTTCAATCTGTACCTCCATCAATTAGGGAGGCTGCACTTGCAGTGGGAGCTTCAGAGATGCAGGTTGTATTTCAGCATCTGCTTCCAGCTGCTTTACCAGGAATTTTAACAGGTACAATAATAGGTTTAGCAAGAGCTTTCGGTGAATCTGCTCCCTTACTTTTAATAGGAATGGTAGCATTTGTTGTAGATATACCGGGGTCATTTACTGATCCTGCAACGGCTTTGCCCGTTCAAGTATATCTTTGGGCGGATAGTCCAGAAAGAGCTTTTGTAGCAAAAACTAGCGCAGCGACCTTAGTTTTGATATTCTTATTAATAATAATAAATTTAGCTGCAGTAATTTTAAGGAAAAAGTATCAATTAAAATGGTAGATGGCACAGAAAATGATATTAAACCAAATGGAAATTATTCTTCGGATAATAACCTTTTAATAGATTGTAAAAATGTTGATGTTTTTTACGGAGATAAGCAGGCATTATATAATGTTAGTTTAGGAATCAATGAGAAAGAGGTCACATCTTTAATTGGACCATCTGGATGTGGAAAATCTACTTTTTTAAGATGTCTTAATAGAATGAATGATGTAATCGATTCATGCTCAATTTCTGGAAATATAACAATCAACGGTGAAGATATTTATAATCCAAATATAGATGTAGTGGAATTAAGGTCTCGTATAGGAATGGTTTTTCAAAAACCAAATCCATTTCCAAAATCTGTTTTTGACAATGTAGCTTATGGACCAAGACTGCACGGGAAAATTGCTGATAAGGATGAAATGTCTCATAAAGTAGAGGCAAGTCTTGTTAGGGCTGGTTTATGGGATGAAATAAAAGATCGTCTAAACGAACCTGGAACTAGCTTATCAGGAGGTCAGCAACAAAGATTATGTATTGCTAGGGCAATAGCCGTAGATCCTGAGATTATTTTGATGGATGAACCTTGCTCGGCACTTGATCCAATTGCAACAGCTAAGATAGAAGAATTAATTGATGAATTAAAAACAAACTATACAATAGTAATTGTTACTCATTCTATGCAGCAAGCTGCAAGAGTTTCCCAGAGAACCGCTTTTTTTCATTTAGGGAATTTAATTGAGGTAGGTGATACTGAAAATATTTTTAGATCACCTGAAAATGAACAAACAGAGGCCTATGTAACTGGGCGTTATGGTTAGGATAGAATATGACTGAACATATTGTAAGTTCTTATGATGATGACTTAAAAGAGATATCAGATGGTGTGATAAGCATGGGTGGTGAAGTCCTCGGAGCCTTAAATAATATTGAAACTTTATTAAAGAGTAACGATCATGAGTTGGCACAAAAAATTATAAAAAATGATCTTATAATTAATGATCTTGGTCAATCAGTTGAAAATAAGGTTTTTAATATACTTGCTTCGAGACAACCTATGGCTATTGACCTCAGGATAGTATTTTCGGCAGTTAAAATTTCATTATATTTAGAGAGATGTGGTGATATGTGTAAAGGAATATCTAATCGCGTATTAAAAGGCGACCTTAATGAGGCACAATCACCTGAAACAATTAGCCTCTTAGTTAATATGTGTTCAATGGTCCACTCTAACTTAAGGATTGTTATGGAGGATTATTCTAAAAAAGAGTGTGAAAATTCAGTTAAAGTTTGGAAATCTGATAGCGAAATAGACTCATTATATTCTGAAATATTGATGGACATACTTAACTCCATTAAAACAAACCCTGATGCAACAGATGCCTTAGTTCCACTATTATTTATTGCTAGATATCTTGAAAGAGTTGGTGATCAAGCAACTAATGTGGCTGAGGAAACTTATTTTGTTGTTACCGGAGAAGATTTAGAAGGTTTAGAAAAAACAGAAGTTGAGAATGAAACAACCTTTTAATCTATAATTTAATATATATTTCTATCTAAAAATTATTAATTTTGGATACAGGCATTCTCTTATTTAAAAGTTTGTTCTTCTTCTTTTTCTTTTCAAGCGGCTGATAAGCTACTCTTGTATGTTCAGCGCAATAAGGAGAGCCATTTTCTTTGCGGTTACCGCAGAATCTGAAATCATCATCTCCAGGTTCGCCAATAGGCCATTTACATACTTTTTCATTTAAGGATAAAATATTAATTGGTTCACCATCAGATGTTACTGCTGGCTCAGGCATAACAAGTGGTTTAACATTGTCATTAATTCTTGATCTTGAGCTTCCAGGGTATGAAGACTCTCCATAATCAATATGTTCTCTATGCCTTAACCTACTTTTTGGTTTTGTAGGACTAGCTCTACCAGCTAAACCTAACCTATGAACCTTACCAATAACGGCATTTCTAGTAACATCACCAAGTTCTCTAGCAATTTGACTAGCACTTAAACCTTCTGCCCATAATTTTTTAAGAATTTCTACTCTATCATCCGTCCAAGCCATTTTTCACCCTTTTTTTAAGTATATATGGTATGCTAAAAATAACTTTGGCACAAGATATAGATTTATATTTTCGTTAAAAATTGTTGTTTTTTTAGAAATACAGCTAATATAGATGTTTATATTCTATTATTATAAAGATTAAGTTGAAAAATGGATGAAAATGAAAATTATCATTGGAGGGAGCCAAGAGTTCCCGGAAGTGTAAACTGGTATGGGTTATGGACCTTATACAAAAAAGAAGTTTATAGGTTTATTAAAATCTTTTTTCAAACGATTGCAGCTCCAATAGCGACTTCACTTCTTTTTATGGCAATATTCACTATTGCATTGGGTGATTTGAGACCAGATGTAAATGGCGCACCATTCATTGAGTTTTTAGCTCCGGGTTTAATAATGATGTCTGTTCTTCAACAGGCCTTCGCTCATACTTCTTCATCTTTATTAATATCAAAGATACAAGGAAATATAGTCGATATTCTTTTGCCTCCTTTAGGAGAGATAGAATTAAATGCTGCTATCTCATTAGGAGGAGTAACTAGAGGGGTCATAGTTGCTGTAGGTGCAATTTTTTGTATGTCNTTTTTTGTAAATTTTAACTTCGTAGACATATGGGCAATATTCTTCTACTTAATTTCTGGGTCACTTATGCTTTCATCAATAGGTATAATAACAGGTATATGGGCAGAGAAATTTGACCATTTAGGGACAATAACAAATTTTATAATTGTACCTTTATCTTTTTTATCGGGAACATTTTATTCAGTTAAAAGAATGCCCGAATTTGCCCTTTATTTAATTGAATATAATCCATTTTTCTATGTCATTGATGGTTTTAGATATGGTTTTGTTGGCAATGCTGATGGCGATTTGATCTTTGGGGCTATCTTCCTAACAATATTGAATCTAATCTTAATCATAATAAGTCACTTCCTTCTTAAGAGCGGTTGGAGGTTGAAGACTTAGAAAATAAAGAGTATGAAAGCTAAAATTTTAGTTTGAGGTACACATGATCGAAAATCTAATGGATACATATAAGAGATACCCAATATCTTTTTCGAAAGGCGAGGGCTCTTGGCTGTATGATAGTGATGGTGGAAAATATTTAGATTTTGCAGCAGGTATTGCCGTTAATGTTTTGGGTCATGGTCATCCAGAAATAAAAAAGGTAATGCATGAGGCTATTGATAATGTTTGGCATGTTTCGAATCTATATCAAATTCCGGAACAGCAAAAATTAGCTAAAAAATTATGCGATATAAGTTTTGCCGATAAAGTATTTTTCTGTAATTCGGGAGCTGAAGCTGTTGAAGGGGCAATTAAAACTTCAAGGAAATATCATTTTGAAAAAGGTGATAAAGATAGAACAGAAATCATTACTTTTAAGAATGCATTCCATGGAAGGACTCTAGCTACTTTAGCAGCTGGAGCAAATCCCAAGCATACCGAAGGGTTTGGACCGCTTCCTTCTGGTTTCGTAAATATAGAGCTATCCCAAAAACAATTGGAAGAAAAGATCTCTAATAAAACAGCTGCAGTACTTATTGAGCCAATACAAGGCGAGGGGGGAATAAGGATTACACCGAAAGAAGACTTACAAATGATTAGAGATCTAACAAGTAAACATGGCGTATTAATGATTCTTGACCAGGTTCAATGTGGTTTAGGAAGGACTGGGGATTTTTTCTCGCATGAGTGGGCTGGGGTTGAACCAGATATAATCACTCTTGCAAAAGGTTTAGGAGCAGGTTTTCCAATAGGAGCTATATTGGCTTCAACAGATGCATCATCTGGAATGGTCCATGGCTCTCATGGGTCGACTTTCGGCGGGAATCCGCTAGCTTGCTCAGTAGCCCTTAAAGTTCTTGAAATTATTGATGAAGAAAAGATCCTTTCAAATGTTAAGTCATTATCAGAATTTCTATTAGCAGGAATAAATGACATCATAGAAAATCATAAGGATAAAATTACTTCAGTCAGAGGAAGAGGTTTTATGCTTGGTATAAAATGTGAAGTTGAAAATACATTGATAGCCGAAACCGCTCTAAATAATGGTTTATTATTGGTTCCAGCTGCTGACAATATAATTAGATTGTTACCCCCTTTGAATACTGAGAAAAAAGATATTGAGGAGTTTTTCAACTTACTAAATATCACACTAGAAAATTTACCTAGATAGAAATATAATAAGAAATGACTGAAACAAAAAAAGATTTCATTGATCTTACCCAATTCAATAAGAATGAACTTATTTTCTTAATTGAAGATGGAATAAACAAAAAGAACATATCATCCAATAATGGTATGGCATCTGTTGATGAAGATGCATGCGCAAAAGATAAAATACTAGCAACAATTTTTGAAAAACCTTCTACAAGAACAAGGTTTTCATTTGAAACAGCAATGTATCAATTAGGTGGGAAAACTATTTATGCAAATATGTCTGATATGCAATTAGGTAGGGGAGAAACAATTGATGATACTGCAAAAGTNATTTCAAGATATGTTGATATTGCAATGTTAAGAACGAATAAGCATTCGACTTTAGAAAATTTNGCAAAAAATGCATCGATACCTGTAATTAATGGGNTNACCGATAAATCACATCCCTGCCAAGTTTTAGCTGATTTAATTACAGTCAAAGAGAAGATTGGTGATATCGAAAATAAGAGNTATGTCTGGTTTGGTCCTGCAAATAATATGTTAACAAGTTGGATACATGCCGCACAAATTATTGGTTTTGAATTACGAATATGTTCACCAAAAGATTATTCAGTAGATAATAATTTGGTAAGTGGTTTTCCAAATATAACTGCTGATCTAGATCCTAATGATGCTGCCAAAGATTGTGATTGTATAATTACTGATACTTGGTTCTCTATGGGAGAAGAAGATAATGATCAAAAAAGAAAAATTCTTGAACCATATAAAGTAGATGCTAAAAAAATCTCGATGGCATCTTCAGATGCAATTTTTCTTCATTGCTTGCCTGCTCATAGAGGAGAGGAAGTTGACGCCGATGTTATTGATGGGGTCAATTCAGTAGTTTGGGATGAAGCAGAAAATAGGGTTCACGCACAAAAAAGCATTATTAGGTGGTGTTTGAGTTAATTTTTATTTCCAAAAAGAACGACTAAAAATAACAAGAAAAGTTAAAAATTCTAATCTCCCAGCCAGCATGCCAAAAGATAAAACCCACTTTGAAAATTCTGGTATCTCTTCGAAGCTGTAAGCTGGTCCAATTAAATTTCCTAGGCCTGGTCCAACATTTGATATCGATGTAGCAGCTGCAGATACTGATGTTAAAATATCCAGACCAGATAATGAGAGAAGAAATGAAATAATTACGAAAGTTACGAAGAATATAAATAAAAATGTCATAACAGATTCAACGATCTCTAAAGTTAAGTTTTCACCATTATATTTATGATTTGTCACACGATTTGGACTTATTAATTTATTCATAACCTGNCCAGAATTTTTTAATATGACCTGTAGTCTGAAAACCTTTANTCCGCAAGTAGTTGAACCTGCACAGCCNCCAATAAATGTAATAGCAAGAAANACGATNATTGCTGGNGTTCCCCATTGATCATATGATGTTGAAGTGTATCCAGTGCCAGTTAGAATTGATGTAACATTAAATATAATTTGTCTAAGAGGAATCTGTAATTCAAAATTATTTTGAACCAATAAAAAAACNGCGATTAAAATGATTGCTAAGAATAAAGTTTTAAAGAAACCTGTTACTTGTTCATCTTTAATCAACGCTAAAGGCTTGCCTCTAAGTGTTTTGAGATAAAGAACAAATGGAAGGCTAGAGAGAATCATAAAAAGAATACAAACATATTCTATTGAGAAATTATTATAACCCCCTATTGATTGAGAATTAGATGAGAAGCCACCCGTAGCAATAGTTGTCATTGCATGATTTGCAGAGTCGAAAAAAGATAGACCGCAGANCCAATATAGTGTCGCGCATATTGATGTTAATAAAATATATAAAAAAATTATTTCGGTAGCTAAATTTGCNGTTCTNGGCATTAGTTTTTCTGTCGAGTCAGAGCTTTCCAATTTAAACAANTGCATACCACCGACGCCAAGACTAGGAAGAATAGAAATAGCACTGACAATTATACCAATACCGCCTAACCACTGTAAAAGACTTCTCCAAACAATTANACCTTCTGAAGCACTTTCAATATCATCAATTATTGTAGAGCCAGTAGTTGTTAATCCTGATACAGACTCAAAAAATGCATTAGTTATGCCTGTAACATTCGTTGAAAGAAGAAAAGGAACAGAAGAGAAAATTGATAAAACAATCCAGCTTAAGGTAACAAGAAGAAAAGCACTTTTTGTATTTAATTCACTTTTATTTCCTCTTGATACAAGAAAGAACATTAATCCAACAAAACTAGTGATAATTGAGCTGATAACAAAATTATCCCATCCAGAATTATTATAGATCAAGTCAACTATTGCTGGAACAAACATAGTGACAGACAATCCTAGGAGAAAAAATCCCAAGACTGATAGAACGGGTCTTATATCAATTGTTGCAATATTCATTATATTATTATTTTAATTATGTTTTATACTCATATACTAAATTAATATAGTTTTTTAGGATCGCTTAAAAGATGGCAGAAAAGAAAATACCAGATTTATTTCCTGATACAANAGAGACAACAAATGACTTTGATGGAGCGCCAGGACAAAAAGCTCAGATTTCTGGAGTGCTGCCGGGTCAAATGATCCGCTCGATGATTGAAAATGGTGAAATTTGGTCTCAAGGAGAAATAAATGATGAACAAATTCAACCTGCGAGCCTAGATTTAAGATTAGCAGATACAGCATATAGAATTAGGGCAAGTTTTTTACCATCAGGTGGTTCTGTGAATAGAAAATTAAAAGATTTTGCTCTACACAGAATTGATATTACAGATGGTGCCGTTCTTGAAACTGGTTGCGTATATCTTGTCCCATTAATGGAGGCTTTATCCCTTCCAGAAAGAATAATTGCTGTTGCAAATCCTAAAAGTTCTACTGGAAGAATAGATGTTTTTACAAGATTAATATGTGATGGAACTCATGAATTTGACAAAATACCAAATGGTTATAAAGGCCATCTTTGGCTTGAGATTTCACCTAGAACTTTCCCAGTAATAGTTAGAAAAGGTTCACGATTAAGTCAAATGAGATTTAGGCGAGGAAGACCAACAAATTCTGATACTGAGCTTAAGAGATTACACTCAGAAGACAATATTGTTTATGATGGAAAGGTTAATATATCTGAGGGCCTGGCATTATCTGTTGATCTAAAAGGAGAGGCCACAAAAGATATAGTTGGTTGGAAAGCAAAGCGTCATGCTGGTTTAATAGATATTGATAAAAAAGATGCCTATGATATGGAAAAGTATTGGGATCCTGTTTTTGCAACTGAAGGTCAAAGAATTATTCTTGATCCTGGAGAGTTTTATATTTTATCTTCATCTGAATCTATTGCTATTCCTCCAAGTCATGCTGCTGAAATGGTGCCATTTAAACCATCAGTAGGTGAATTCAGGGTTCATTATGCAGGTTTTTTCGATCCAGGTTTTGGTCACAATTCATCAGAAGGTAAAGGGTCTAAGGCTGTTTTGGAAATTAGGAGTTGGGAAGTACCATTCATCCTTGAGGATTCACAAATTGTTGGAAGATTGATTTATGAGCGGCTTCTAGAGCTACCTGAAAGGTCTTATGGATCGTCAATAGGTTCTAATTATCAGAAACAAGGCTTAAAACTCTCCAAGCACTTCAAGCAGATATAATATTTACTCATTGCTCATATTGTAGGTTGATATTTCGACAGCATCTTCAGCATTAGAATATTCTAAGTTTGTATTTATATTTTTACTCTGAAAATTCTTATGGTTTCTAACATATTCTAAATAATCTGTTGATTTACCCCTTTTACCTACCAATGCTTCAATAAGACTCCCAACATTATCTGCAAAGACAATTGATTGATTTTTTAATAAACCTCTTTTTTCAATTAGCTGAAGATCTCTTTTGTATAAATCTTTCCAATGATCAATAAAAACAAGATCGAATTCATATCGTAGTGTTGGAATTATTTTTTCTGATGGTCCCTCTATAATAATAACTTTATTTTTTAGACCAGAAAATTCAATTATTTCATTTGCAATTTTGGCATAATGTTTACTAATTTCTATGGAAATGACTTTACCTTGTTCTCCAAGAGTCTTTGCCATCAATATGGCTGAATAACCACAAAAACATCCAAGCTCTAAGATAGTTAGATTTGATCCTAACTTTTTAATTTCATCTGTTAAAATTTTGCCTTTAACATCTCCAACATTCATCAAAAATCTTTTTCTTTTTGCAAATTCATCCATTGTATTTAGCACACTATCGGGATCATTCTTTTTTGCATTATTTAAGACATAGTTTCTAACATCAGAAGCCAAATCTTCTCTTTTTAG
>PBRS01000022.1 GCA_002726005.1 Rhodobiaceae bacterium | reverse complement strand
AACCAGCAAACAGCTAGCAACTATAAGAACAGACTTAAAAATAAAATTACCAAATGTAAAATTAAAAGATACAGCATATTTTTCTGATGAACTTTTAGAAGCTTCTCAAGATAAAGTAAGAGAACTAGAATTAAATAAATACATTACATCATCATCAAATAGTGAAAAAGTTGATAATAGTACAAATGAAGAATCTGAAGATTTAAAAAGTTATGAAAAATTATCAGGTAATCAGATAGTTTTTTATTATGAAGATGAAATTTATTTTGTAAATTCAAAAAATTACGGTAAATATATAGGTAAATTATCAGAATTAGATAAATTTATATCTTTGAACTCACAAAAACTCATAAACTCGACTACAGAAGAAATAAAAAATATAAAATTCTACGCATATGACTGTATGCTTTTTTTAAAAGATCCAAGCATTAGACCTGATAACTTATTGTCAATTTCAAAACATCTTGATAGAACTAGTAAAATTACAAATAAATCAGAAGTAGCTGACTATTTAAAATTTTTTAATAAACATTACTTATTTATAACTAAAGATGTAGAAGCATTTAAAAAAGACAAGAAACTTTTTAGAATTTATGAAGATTTAGATTTTCCTCTTTTATCAATATTGGATTCTATGAATAAAAAAGGAGTGAAGCTATCTAAAAGCAAGATTGAGATATTGTCTAAAGAAATTAATAGCGAGTTGGACTTATTTGATAAAGAAATAAAGAAGATTACAAATAAAGATTTTAATTTAAATTCACCTAAACAATTGTCTGAAATTTTATATGTTGATATGAAATATCCAATAATTAAAAAAACACCAAAAGGGGCTCCTTCAACTGATGCTTCAGTTTTAGAAGAATTATCTAAATCTCACGAACTACCAAAACTAATTCTGAAATATAGAGAGTATGAAAAACTTAGATCAACTTATATTGAAGGATTGAAAAATGAAATAATAAAAAACAGAGTTCATACATCTTATAATCTGTTCGGAACTACAACTGGTAGGCTTTCATCTGAAAAACCTAATTTACAAAATATTCCCAATAAAACAGAAATTGGTCAAAAAATTAGAGAATTTTTTATAGCAGATCCTAAACATTCATTTATTATTGCTGATTATTCACAAATAGAATTAAGAGTACTTGCGCATTTAAGCAAAGATAAAAATATGATTAGCATGTTAAATAATAGAAATACAGATATACATTCTGAAACTGCTGCTCGTATATTTAATACTGAAATAGATACTGTTACAAAAGATATGAGAAGAAAAGCAAAAGAAGTAAATTTTGGCTTAATTTACGGAATGGAGTCATTTGGATTATCAAAAAGTTTAAAAATCTCAAAAAAAGAAGCTACTGAATTAATAGATTCATATTTCAATCAATTTCCAAAAATAAAAGGATTTTTAGAAGATATTGTAAAAGAAGCAGAAGACTCAACATTTACTGAGACATTATACGGAAGAAAAAGATACATTAGAGAGTTAGCTTCTTCTAACTTTCAATTAAAAGCAATGGGNAAGAGAATAGCAATGAATGCACCCATTCANGGNACAGCATCAGATATTATGAAAATTGCAATGATAAAAATTGAAGATAAAATCAAGAATCTTGATTCAACAAATTTATTATTACAAATACANGATGAAATAATAATTCAGACTCCTAATGATATAGCAAATAAAACATCTAAATTAGTTCAAAAAGAAATGGAAAATGCAACATCTCTAGATGTGCCTTTATTTGTTGACATAAAGGAAAGCAAAAACTTAGCAAATTTTAATAATTAGTTTGTAAATATCATAGATATGTTATTCTAAAAGTCGCAACACTATGATTGGAAAAAAATACATATTATGACAGATAATTTAGATGAGAATTCTAATTCTTCAAATGTCGTTCAGATTCCAGATGATGCTAAACCTGAAGATTTNCCAGATCTTTTAGAGAAGACAATTGTCACCTTTAACACAGGAGATGTAATTGAAGGCACTGTAGTTAGAATTGATAGAAATGAAATATTTGTTGATGTAGGTTATAAGTCAGAG
This sequence comes from Rhodobiaceae bacterium, assembly GCA_002726005.1. Taxonomy (GTDB): domain Bacteria; phylum Pseudomonadota; class Alphaproteobacteria; order MED-G09; family MED-G09; genus AG-430-B22. The sequence goes on along the minus strand of PBRS01000022.1, from coordinate 7,139 downwards.
GGNGTAATACCTTCAAGAGAACTAACTGTTAGAAAATCTGTAAATCCTAATGAGATAGTTAAAGAAGGCGAAAAAGTTAAAGCGTTAGTTTTAGATAAAGAAGATGATGAAGGTAGATTATTACTTTCTGTTAAAAGAGCATTATATGAAAAAGCNTGGGGAGACATCCAAGATGTTGCAGATAATAAAACTTCAATAAAGGGAACTGTAATAGAGTCAGTTAAAGGNGGATTGATTGTAGACATCGGAGTAAGAGGTTTTTTACCAGCATCATTAATCGACGTAAGGAGAGTTAAAGAATTAAATTCATATATAGGTGAAGAAATTGAAGCAAAAATTCTTGAACTCGATAGGTCTAGAAATAATATTGTACTTTCAAGAAAAGCTCACCTAGAAGAAGAGCAGTCCGAAGAAAGACAAGGATTCCTTGAAGATTTAGAAGTTGGAGATATTAAAGAAGGTAAAATATCTTCAATTGTAAATTTCGGAGCTTTTGTAGACATTGGAGGCATGGATGGGCTTGTTCANGTATCTGAACTTTCATGGAGACATGTTGAAAACCCAAATGAAATTGTAAAAGTCGGTGACGAAGCAACTGTAAAAGTTTTAGAAATAGATAATGATAAAGAAAGGATCTCNCTTTCAATTAAACAAGTTACAGAAGATCCATGGTTAGATTTTGAATTAAGTTTTAATGAAGAAGATATAGTNGAAGGTGAAGTAACAAAAGTTGTACCTTTTGGTTCATTTGTAACAATTGGAAAAGGTGTCGAAGGTCTTGTACATGTATCAGAAATATCNACTGATAAAGTTGATTCACCAGAACTTGCTTTGGCAATTGGAGAAAAAGTTAAAGTTAAAATTATTGAATTAGATATTCCTAAGCGTAGAGTCAACCTTTCTATTAAACAAGCTGATCCAGAGTGGGAAGATAAAGAAAATGAAAAAAACAAACCAAAGACTCATTCTTCCCAATCAGACAATAAGGCCGAATCTGATGATCAAAAATCTAGTCGTCAAAAAGTTGAAGGAGTTGATGAATCATTAGACAATATACTCCAAGAACTTAAAGACCGCGGTATAGGTAATACAGACTAGATTTAAATTTCATAATTACGTATTCTTATACGTATGGATATCAAAGCAATAATAATAACTGGACCTATTGGAAGTGGTAAATCAACAGCTTTATCAATAATTAAAAAGTTAGGATATAACACAATTGATTTAGATGAAGTGTCAGGAAGAATATTAACAAGTAATGATTCTATAAAATTTTTGACCGAAAATTTTCCAACAACTATTGTCGATAATCAAGTATCAAGAAAAAAAATCGCTGATATAGTATTTGATGATAAATTACAGTTAGAAAAATTAGAAAAATTTTTACATCCTAAAATTTTGAATAACTTAAACGAAATTATTAACAAAAATGAAGGAATTACTTTTGTTGAAGTATCTGCACCTAAAAATATACATAAAGAATTTCAAACAATAGTTATTTGGTCTCCTGAAGAAGAAAGAATTAAAAGACTGCAAACTAGAGGAATGGAAATAATAGATATAAAAAATAGAATAAAATCACAACCAAAAGATGATTGGTGGTTTTCTATTGGAAATGTAATAAAAAATGATAATTTAAATAATTTAAATAATGAAATTAATAATTTTTTAAACAATTTACTAAAATGAATAAATTTAAAGTTGTTTCAGATTTCAAACCTGAAGGAGACCAGCCTAAAGCTATTAATAAATTAAAAGAGGGTTTAAATAAAGGATACGACTTCCAAACATTAATGGGGATAACAGGGTCTGGAAAATCTGCCACCATAGCATGGTTAATTGAAGAAGTTCAGATGCCTTCACTTGTATTAGCCCCTAACAAAGCTTTAGCTGCACAATTGGCGAATGAATTTAAACAATTTTTCCCCGAGAATAGGGTTGAATATTTTGTTTCTTATTATGACTATTACCAACCAGAGGCTTATGTCCCAAGAAGTGATACCTTTATAGAAAAAGATGCAAATATAAATGATGAAATAGACAGACTAAGGCATTCTGCTACAAGTGCTTTACTTATGAGGAAAGACGTAATAGTAGTATCATCTGTTTCTTGTATCTATGGCCTAGGTTCACCTGAAGAGTATAAAAATAAAATAATTCCAATTATTAAAGGTGAAGAGTTTGAATTAGATAGATTATTAACAAAATTAATAAAACAGCAATACATTAGAAACGACTTAGTTGTTACAAGAGGGACGTTTAGATTAAAAGGTGATACTTTAGATATTTTTCCTGTATATGAAGAAACAATTTACCGTATTGAATTTTTTGGAGATGAGGTAGAAAGCATATCAAGAATAGATCCAGTAACAGGAGAAATATTAGAAAAATTAAATGAACTAGCTATCCTTCCTGCATCTCATTATGTTTCTTCAGAAAATACTATAAAAGATGCATTAAAAAAAATTGAAATAGATATGAACAACCAAATAAAAAGTTTTGAGAAAAATAATAAATTATTAGAAGCACAGAGAATTAAACAAAGAACAATGTTTGATCTTGAGATGTTAAGGGAATTAGGGGTGTGTTCAGGTATTGAAAATTATTCTAGATATTTTGATGGAAGGAAACCAGGTGAGGCTCCACACACTTTAATTGACTTTTTCCCTGATAATTTTCTCATGGTTGTTGATGAAAGTCATATTGCAATCCCACAAATAAAAGGTCAATATGAGGGTGATAAATCAAGAAAAACAACTTTAGTTGACTATGGTTTCAGGCTTCCAGCTGCATTAGATAATAGACCTCTCAAATTTGAAGAATGGCAAAGTAAAGTTTCAAGTACAATATTAGTTTCAGCTACACCAGGTAAATGGGAAAATAATAATTCTAAAGAATTTGTAGAACAGGTAATAAGACCAACTGGATTACTGGATCCTTCAGTAACTATAAAGCCAACAACTAATCAAATAGATGATTTATTAAATGAAATAAAATCTGTGATTGATAATGGTAATCGAGTTTTAGTAACAACATTAACAAAAAAAATGAGTGAATCTCTTAGTGATTATTTATTAAAAATGGGAATTAAAACAAGATATCTACATTCAGATATTGACACACTAGAAAGAATAGAAATTTTGAGAGATTTAAGAAAGGGTGAGTTTGATGTATTAGTAGGTATTAACTTATTAAGAGAAGGTCTAGACTTACCAGAAGTACAACTCGTTGCAATCATGGATGCTGATAAAGAAGGTTTTTTAAGATCTGAAACTAGTTTAATTCAAACAATAGGTAGAGCTGCAAGAAATAAAGACGGTTACGTAATAATGTATGCTGATAAAATGACTGATTCAATTACTAAAGCAGTATTTGAAACAAATAGAAGAAGAGAAATTCAAGAAGAACATAATAATAAATATGGAATAAATCCTGAAACTATAAAAAAAGAAGTTACTGATATATTAGAAATGGTAGAAAAAAATAGACCCTCAAAAGAAGATATTAAATCTAGATCTGATGCTAATTTAAAAAATGCATCAAAAGAAGATTTATATAAAATATCTAAAGATATTGAGAAAGAAATGCATTTAGCTGCTGATTTATTAGAGTTTGAAGTTGCCGCTAGATTAAGAGATGAATTGAAAGAAATAAAAAAAGAAATAATGGAGTTGCCTAAATAATGAGTAAAGATTATTTAAAAGTTAAGGGTGCAAAAGAACATAATTTAAAAAATATTTCAGTTGATATACCAAAAAACAAGTTTGTTGTAATAACTGGTCTATCTGGGTCAGGCAAATCTTCACTAGCTTTTGATACAATATACGCAGAAGGTCAACGTAGATATGTCGAAAGCTTATCAGCATATGCCCGTCAATTTTTAGGACAGATGGAAAAACCAAATGTAGAAAGCATAGAAGGGCTTTCACCAGCAATTGCTATAGATCAAAAAACATCATCAAGAAGCCCTCGATCAACAGTGGGTACTGTTACTGAAGTACACGATTATCTAAGATTATTATGGGCAAGGATTGGAATAAGTTTTTGTCCTATCTGTGGAACAAAAATTATAAAACAATCTGTTGAGTTTATAGTTAATCAAGTATTAAACATAGGGGAAGATATCAATGTAGAAATTCTCGCACCAGTCGTAAAATCACGTAAAGGTGAATTTGAAAATCTTTTTAAGGACCTACTTAAGGAAGGATTCAGTAGAGCATATATAGATGGTGAACTTACACGATTAGATGAAGCAAAAAAATTAGATAGATATTTTAATCACGATATATCTGTTGTTGTAGATAGAGTTAAAATTAAAAAAACAGGTGGAAGAAGATTACCGCAATCAATAGAGGCTGCTCTTAAACTAACTGATGGTGTAGTTGATATAAAAATAGATGACGAAATAAAAAACTTTAGTCAAAATTTAGGCTGTAAGGAATGTGGAATATCATATGGTGAACTTGAACCAAGAGATTTTTCATTTAATTCACCTTTTGGCGCATGTAATTATTGCAATGGATTAGGTGTTAATTATGAGATTGATGAAAATTTATTATTAAAAGATAAAACATTGTCAATTAATGAAAATGTATTTCCTGAAATGTCTTTTCGAAAATATTTTAGAGCACAAATACATGGTGTTTGTGAATATTTTGAAATACCTAAAGAAGTGCCTTATGAAGAATTATCTAAAAATGATAAAGAAATATTGCTATATGGAACAGATGGAATAAAAACGCCAATAAATTATACAAATAGATTCGGTAATTCAAGATCCTGGAAAAGAGAGTTTCCTGGTGTTATACCATTATTCAAAAAGATATATGAAGAAACAAGTTCAGATAAAAGGAGAGATCATTACATGCAATTTATGCGTGAACTTGATTGCGGAGAATGTGATGGTGAGAGACTTAATGAAAGATCAAGAAATGTAAAAGTAAAGACCCTCACATTAGGAGAATTTAATAAATTATCTATAAAGAAATCTTATGAAGTAATTGATAATTTAAAACTTACTGGAAATTCAAAAGAAATTGCTGAAGCAATACTAAGAGAAATTAAAGAAAGGTTAAGTTTTTTAAACGAAGTAGGTTTAGGCTACTTACAACTCAACAGGGGAGCTGCAACACTTTCAGGGGGCGAAGCTCAAAGAATTAGATTAGCAACACAGATTGGTTCAGGTCTTACTGGAGTTTTATACGTTCTAGACGAGCCATCTATTGGATTACATCAATCAGATAACAAAAAATTAATAGATACATTATTAAAACTAAAAAACTTAGGAAATACAGTGTTGGTTGTTGAACATGATGAAGAGACAATGAAAAGCTCTGATTATTTAATTGATATTGGCTGGGGCGCAGGTGAAGATGGAGGAAATATTGTAGCTGCTGGTGATTGGGATACAATATCGAAAAATAAAAAGTCAATAACTGGTAGATATCTTTCAGGAAAATTAAAAGTACCATATCCAAAAGTGAGGAGGAATGGCAATGAAGGAAAAATAGTAATAAGAGGGGCAAAAGAAAATAATTTAAAGAATATTACTGCAGAGTTTCCTTTGGGTAAGTTTGTTTCAGTTACGGGCGTTTCTGGGAGCGGAAAATCTACATTAGTTTCAGAAATACTAGCTAAAGCTATAAATAATGAATTTACAAGAAAAAACTGGAATCCACCAGGAGTTCATAAAAGCATAAGTGGGTTGAACTATATAGATAAGTTAATTGAAATAGATCAATCACCAATAGGACGTACACCAAGATCAAATCCAGCTACTTATTCTGGTGTATTTGACATGATTAGGAATCTCTATTCTTTAACTGAAGAATCAAAAATAAGAGGGTACAAACCGGGAAGATTTTCTTTTAATGTACCTGGAGGAAGATGTGAGTCTTGTAAAGGTGATGGCACAATTAAAGTTGAAATGTATTTTTTACCTGATGTTTATGTTATGTGTGAAGATTGTGATGGTTCTAGATATAATCCTGAAACTTTAAGCATTAAATGGAAAGGTTATAGTATTGCAGATATTCTTAACTCAACTGTAGAGAATGCATTAAAAGTATTTGAAAATCAACCAAAAATACATCGAATTATAAAAACATTAGATGATGTTGGTTTGTCGTATATAACACTTGGTCAGTCAGCAACAACTCTTTCAGGGGGAGAAGCTCAGAGAGTAAAATTGGCAAAAGAGTTAAGTAAAAGGTCAACAGGCAAAACAATGTATATTCTTGATGAGCCGACAACAGGATTACATTTTGCAGATGTACAAAAACTTATGGAAGTATTGCATATGCTAGTAGATAAAGGAAACACAGTGGTAGTTATAGAACACAATCTAGATGTTATAAAAAATTCAGATTGGATAATTGATCTCGGCCCTGAAGGTGGAGAAAATGGTGGAAAAATAATTACAGAAGGGACGCCAGAAAGCGTAATTGGTGATAAAAAATCCTTAACAGGCAAACATCTTAAGTTAGTTTTATAAATGCAAAAAATAATAAATAAAGAAATTCCAAACGAACCAGGAATTTATATATTTAAAGATAATTATTCTGAACCGTTATATGTTGGTAAAGCAAAGAACTTAAGAAAAAGGGTACCATCATATTTTTCTAAACAATCTTCTTGGAAAGTAAAAAGATTAGTCTCTGAAGCAAATGAGTTAAGTTTTATAGTTTCTAAGAATGAGTCAGATGCGTTATTAGCTGAATATTCATTTATACAAGAATATAAACCAAAATATAATGTTCAATTTAAAGATGACAAATCATATCCATATATAACTCTTACTAATGAAATCTGGCCTCGTGCATATATTTCGAGAAAAATTAAATCAGAAAATAATAATTTTGGACCTTTTCCTTTTGTTGGCTCAGCTAAAAGATCTTTAGATCATTTAATAAATATTTTTCCAGTAAGAACTTGCTCAAACACTGTTTTTAACCGACATCAAAAATTAAACAAACCTTGTCTTTTGTTTGATATAGATAAATGTTCTGGTCCTTGTATAGAAGCAATTAATAAAGATGAATATAGTAAATTCACTAAGAGTTTAAAAGATTTTTATTCTGGTTATACAACAGTGCAAGACTCTCTTGATGGTGAGAAAGAAATTTCAAAGAAACTGA
>PBRS01000021.1 GCA_002726005.1 Rhodobiaceae bacterium | reverse complement strand
TAGCTTTCTATTATAAATATCCAGAAATGGTCGAATCTTTATTGATAATTGATACTGGGCCTGGTTTTAAAAATGCTGAGGCAAGAGAAGGCTGGAATAATTACGCTTTAAAGCAAGCAAAAAAATTCGACGAATTTGGTTTAGACAGTTTAATTGGTAAAAGTAAGGAGATGAATCCGCTTAACCACAGAAATGCTAAAGGATTAGTTAATGCTGCAAAAGGGATGCTAACTCAAAAAGATGATAGAATAATTAATGAGCTACCCAATATAAAGGTACCTTCATTAATTGTTGTAGGCGAACATGACAAACCATTTCTTGACGCAGCAGACTATATGGAGAAAAAGATTAAAAATTCAATAAAGATTATCATAAGAGATGCTGGTCACGCAGTTAATATTGATCAACCAGATGTTTTTAACGATGCGGTTAAAAGGTTTTTATTGTCGTAATTTTTTTCGCCGAAAACCTTGGAAAAAAGTTATTTATTCCTATATATAATCATGTAAACAAAGCGTGAATCGGTTATAAATTTTTTAAATTTATAATTTTTTATATGGAGAGGTTAAATGCATTCCATTTTGAACGACTACCTTCCAATACTAATTTTTATGTCTCTAGCTGCTTTTGTTGTTATAGCTTTGACACTACCTCCTATATTATTTGCTCCTAAAAACCCTGATAAAGAGAAATTATCTCAGTATGAATGTGGATTTGAACCTTTTGATGATGCAAGAACTAAATTTGATATTAGGTTTTACCTGGTTGCTATTCTTTTTATAATTTTTGATTTAGAGGTCGCATTCTTGTTTCCTTGGGCAGTAGTTTTTGGGGACATAGGTATTTTTGGTTTTGTATCTATGATGGTTTTTCTTGGAGTTCTTACTATTGGTTTTATTTATGAATGGAAAAAAGGCGCTTTGGAATGGGATTAATGGATGACAAAGATATAAAAAAATTATCAACAGAAATTGATAATAAAGGTTTCTTTGTTACCTCTACAGAGGCTCTTATAAATTGGGCAAGAACCGGCTCACTTCATTGGATGACATTTGGTCTTGCTTGCTGTGCAATTGAGATGTTTCAGACAAATGGCCCTCGCTATGATCTTGAAAGATATGGAGCGGCCCCCAGAGGCTCTCCTCGTCAATCAGATGTAATGATCGTTGCTGGGACACTAACAAATAAAATGGCTCCAGCAATTAGAAAAGTATACGATCAAATGCCCGAGCCAAGATATGTAATATCTATGGGATCATGTGCAAATGGAGGAGGTTACTATCATTACTCTTATTCAGTGGTAAGAGGTTGTGATAGAATTTTACCTGTAGACATCTATGTACCCGGATGCCCGCCTACAGCAGAAGCCTTAATGTATGGAATACTTCAACTTCAAAAGAAAATTAGAAGAACAGGAACAATAGAAAGATAGAGAAACCTTATGAAAAAATTCAAAATGCCTGATACTCTATCTCAAGAAATTAACAATTTTGAGTTACTGAACTCTTTTATTATAAAAAGAGATATATTTGATAAAAATTTGATTATTCTTATTGATCAATCAAACATAATTAATGTTCTTAAAATTCTAAAAGATGAAGAAGTTTTTGCTTTTACACAACTCACTGATTTATGTGGAGTAGATCTCCCTCATGAAGAAATTAGATTCCAAGTTGTATATAATCTATTGTCTATGAATAATAACTCTCGGATTACCGTCAAAGCTTTTACTGATAATTCTAATTCAGTTCCTTCAATTAAAAAAATATACCCAGCAGCTGATTGGTATGAAAGAGAAGCCTTCGATTTATATGGTATTAATTTTAGCGGACATGACGATCTTAGAAGACTTTTAACTGATTATGGTTTTGAAGGTCACCCTTTAAGAAAGGACTTTCCATTAACTGGTAATGTAGAGGTTAGATATGACCCTGATCAAGAAAGGGTAATCTATGAGAAAGTAGATTTAAAACAGGAATACAGAGATTTTGATTTTGAAAGCTCATGGAAAGGTTTTAGGTATCCTGAAAACCAAAACGATAGAGAAGAAAACACTGATGACTGAAAAAGGAAATGAAAAATTTAGGATAAATTTCGGGCCTCAACACCCAGCTGCTCATGGTGTTCTAAGATTAATTCTTGATTTAGATGGAGAAGTAGTTGAAAGGGTTGAGCCTCATATAGGATTATTGCATAGAGGAACCGAAAAATTAATTGAAAGTAAAACATATTTACAAGCATTACCTTATTTTGACAGGTTGGATTATGTGGCACCGATGAATCAAGAGCATGCTTTTGCTCTTGCTACTGAACAGTTATTGAACATTAGTGTGCCTATAAGAGCTCAACATATTAGGGTTTTATTTTCAGAAATAGGAAGAATTCTTAATCATATGATTAATGTGCCTGCGCAGGCTATGGATGTTGGAGCGCTAACGCCAACATTATGGGGTTGGGAGGAAAGAGAAAAATTAATGACCTTTTATGAAAGAGCATGTGGATCTCGACTTCATGCTGCTTATTTTAGAACCGGCGGTGTTCATCAAGATATAGATGAAAGCTTAATAAATGATATATATGAATTCTGTGATCCATTTTTAAAGGTAGTTGATGACCTTGAAAGTTTGCTAACAGAAAATAGGATCTTCAAACAAAGAAATGTTGATATTGGGATTGTTACTAAGAAAGATGTATTAGATTGGGGTTTAACTGGTGTTATGGCTAGAGGATCAGGTTATAATTGGGATCTCAGAAAGACTCAGCCTTATGAATCTTATGCTGAATATAATTTTAAAATACCCGTAGGAAAAAACGGTGATAATTATGATAGGTATTTAATAAGAGTAGAAGAATGCAGACAGTCAGTATTAATAATGAAACAAGCAATTAAAAAGCTTAAACCAGGGCCGATTGTCACCGAGGATAGAAAAGTAGCACCACCAAAAAGAGCTGAAATGAAAGTTTCTATGGAAGCCCTAATACATCATTTTAAATTATATACCGAAGGATATGATGTAGGACCTGGTGAAGTGTATGCTTCTATTGAAGCCCCAAAAGGAGAGTTTGGTGTTTATCTAATAGCTGATGGCACAAATAAACCTTATAGATGTAAAATTAGAGCTCCTGGTTTTGCTCATCTTCAAGCCTTAGATTACTTGACAAGAGGTCATCTTCTACCGGATTTATCAGCTGTTTTAGGATCTTTAGATCTTGTTTTTGGTGAGGTAGATAGATGACAGTTAGAAGACTAGCAGATAATCAAGATATAAATTTTAAATTTGATAACCAAGATTTAAAATTCTTAAATTCTTTATTAGAAAATTACCCAGAGGATAAAAAACAATCTGCGGTTGTACCAAGTTTATTTTATGCTCAACGTAAAGCAGGGGGTTGGCTTCCTGAAAAAGCGATAATGGCTGTCTCCGATTTTTTAGATATGCCAAAAATTAGGGTTCTTGAAATTGCTACTTTTTATTCAATGTTCAACTTACAACCAAGCGGAGATCATTTTGTTCAAGTCTGTGGCACAACTCCTTGCTGGCTGAGAGGAGCTGAAAACATCAAGAAGGCTTGTAAGGACTATATTGGTCAAGAACGTGAAGTTTCTAAAGATGGACTATGTTGGATAGAAGTCGAATGTTTAGGTGCATGTGTTAATGCACCAATGATACAGATTAATGATGATTATTATGAAGATTTAGATTACGAAAGAACAGTAAAGATTCTAAAAGATATAAAAAATAAAAAAAATATTATTAAAGGATCTCAAATAGGTCGTAAATCTTCTGAACCATTAGAAAGAGACTAAATGTTAGATAATAAAGATAAAATTTTTAACAATTTATATGGTTTTGAGCCATGGAGCTTAGTCAATGCTAAACTCCGTGGTGACTGGGATAACACAAAGGATATTTTATTAAAAGGTAGAGAAAAAATTACTGAGGAGGTTATTTCTTCTGGTTTACGAGGAAGAGGTGGCGCTGGATTTTCTACAGGCGTTAAATGGACTTTTATGCCTAAAGAACCAACTGGAAAGACGCATTATTTAGTTGTTAATGCTGATGAGTCTGAGCCAGGCACATGTAAAGATCGCGAAATATTAAGAAATGAACCTCATAAATTATTAGAAGGTTGTGTTATCGCATGTGCAGCTATGGGTGCCCAAGTTTGTTATATATATATTAGAGGTGAATTTATTAATGAAAGACATGTTCTCGAGTCAGCCTTAAAAGAAGCTTATGATGATGGTTTAGTAGGCAAAAATGCATGTGGTAGTGGTTTGGATATTGAAATTTTTATCCACCATGGTGCTGGGGCTTATATTTGTGGTGAAGAAACAGCTTTGCTAGAGAGTTTAGAAGGTAAAAAAGGTATGCCAAGATTAAAACCGCCTTTCCCCGCTGCAGCAGGTTTATATGGATGCCCGACTACTGTAAATAATGTCGAAAGTATTGCGGTTGTTCCGACAATACTTAGGAGAGGATCTAATTGGTTTTCTAGTATTGGTAGAGAAAATAATACTGGTACTAAAATTTTTTGCATATCTGGTCATGTTAATACTCCTTGTAATGTTGAAGAAGAGATGGGAATTCCATTAAAGGATTTGATTGAGAAACATGCAGGAGGAGTAATAGGAGGGTGGAATAACCTCTTAGCTGTAATTCCAGGTGGTTCATCAGTACCAATGATACCAAAAGAGATTTGCGATGAAGTTCTTATGGACTTTGACTCTCTTCAAGCTGTTAAGTCTGGATTGGGAACGGCTGCTGTTATAGTAATGGATAAATCAACAGATTTAATAAAAGCAATATCAAGAATATCTTATTTTTATAAACATGAAAGTTGTGGTCAATGCACCCCATGCAGAGAAGGAACTGGTTGGTTATGGGAGATGATGGAAAAGATGGCTAAAGGTGAAGCAAAAAAAGAAGATATAGATACTCTTTTAAGTCTTACAAAAAGAATAGAAGGTCATACAATTTGCGCCCTAGGAGATGCCGCTGCATGGCCAATTCAAGGGCTAATTAGGCACTTTAGACATCACATTGAAGATAGAATTGATCAATACCAGAAAGAAAGTAATCAGAATTATGGTTAATATTAAAATTGATGACAAAGATTATGAGGTTGAAGATGGTCTAGCTATTATTCAGGCTTGTGAAATTGCTGGAGTTGAAGTTCCAAGATTTTGTTATCATGAAAAATTATCTATTGCTGGTAATTGTAGAATGTGCCTTGTCGATGTCGAAGACTCAAGAGGATTAAGCCCAAAGCCAATAGCTTCATGTGCAACGCAAGTATCAGAAGGTTTAAAAATTTATACTAAATCTGAGAGAGTGAAAAATGCTCAAGAAGGNGCTTTAGAGTTTCTATTAATGAATCATCCTCTTGATTGNCCAATTTGTGATCAAGGTGGTGAGTGCGATTTACANGATCAATCAATGGCTTTTGGATACGGNTCTAGTAGGTTTGAGGGAGATAAAAGGGCTGTTGAATCTAAGGATATGGGTCCATTTATTAAAACAGAGATGACTAGATGCATTCATTGTACAAGATGCGTTAGATTTTCTTCTGAAATATCTGGTAATGATGAGATAGGCTCTATTGGTAGAGGTCATGATATGGAAATAACAACATATCTTGATCAGGCTGTAGAGTCTGAGCTTTCCGGAAATGTCATTGATTTATGCCCTGTAGGCGCTTTGACTTCTAAGCCTTATGCATTCTCTGCTAGACCATGGGAGTTAAATAAAACTGAAACTATAGATATTATGGATGCTATGGGGTCAAATATTAGAATTGACTCAAAAGGCTTAAGAGTTATGCGAGTCCTTCCAAGGTTAAATGAAGATATAAATGAAGAATGGATAACTGATAAGACTAGATTTTTTTGGGACGGTCTAAATACCCAAAGAATTGATAAACCTTATAAAAGAGTTGACGGTATTTTAAAACCAACATCCTGGAAAAGTGCGTTAGAATTGGCTAAGGAAAAAATTTTTAATAGTAACTCAGAAAAAATTTCTGCACTCTCAGGAGATCTGGTAGATATTGAGGCAGTTTATGCTCTAAAAAAATTAATGAATAGTATAGGAAGTGATAATTTTGATTGTAGGCAAGATGGATCAAGAATTTCTGGGCCACCGGAGAGATGGCTTTTTAATACAACTTTTAACGGTATTGAAGATTCTGATGGGTGTTTAATTATTGGTTCCGATATAAAAAAAGAAGCACCTCTTTTAAATTCAAGATTACTTAGGAAATCGAGAAACGATGAATATAAAATTGGTCTAATTGGATTCAATAATGACTTAACTTTTGATTTTGATTTTTTAGGAGAAAATCCATCAATCGTTGAAGATATTTTAAATGAAAGTAATGATTTTTGTGATGATTTATCATCAATGAAAAAACCTTTAATGATTATAGGGCAAGGTGCATTAATGGGTAAGGATGCGCAAAATTTCCAAAATATTTGTATTGAGCTTGCCTATAAATTCAATTTCATAAATGACGATTGGAATGGTTTTAATGTTCTTCACTCTGCAGCTTCGAGAGCTGGCGCAATGAGCATTGGTTTTTTTCCGTCAGACAAAGGTATGATAACTGAGGAAATAATTTCTAATTATAATAATAAAAAATTAGATCTTCTTTATCTTCTTGGTGCAGATGAATTAAATCTAAAAAAGAATGATGATTGTTTTGTAATTTATCAAGGTCATCATGGCGATACTGGCGCTCAGATTGCTGATCTTGTTTTTCCATCTACAGCTTTTTGTGAACAAAATGGGTTATATATGAATACAGAGGGAAGGGTTCAAGAGTCAATTCGTTCAACTTTTCCTTTAGGAGAAGCAAAAGAAAATTGGGAAATAATTTATCTATTAGCAAAGGAATTGAGTTTTGATATTGGTTTTTCAAATCTTAACGAATTAAGAAATCACTTATTTGAAGAATTTCCAATTATTAATCCCTGCAGTGAATTTAAGCCTTTGCCTTCTCCAAAAAAAGATGAATTTAATAAACTTAATGGACATCAGTTTAAAAGTATAATTGACAGTTACTGGCAAACAAACTCAATTGCAAGAGCATCTTCGAATCTGTCTAAAAGAAATAATTATATAAAAGAAGGCGCTATTAGGTAATGCATATGGAATATATACTTTCAATTTTATTTATATTTCTTCAATCTTTTTTAGTAATATTTGCTGTTCTAATGATGGCTTATCTTGGAATTTATGGTGAAAGAAAGTTATGGGCTGCTGTACAATTACGAAGAGGACCTAATATTGTAGGGCCATTTGGTTTGCTTCAGCCTGTGGCTGATTTTCTTAAATTACTTTTAAAAGAGCCAATAAT
>PBRS01000020.1 GCA_002726005.1 Rhodobiaceae bacterium | reverse complement strand
CCCTGGTAACAGCCGTTAAAACGGGCAAACTCCAAGATTTAGTTTCTGCATTAAATTCTGGAGCCTCTATTAATGAAAGAGACTTTGACGAAGTGCCAGCACTGTTACTTGCTATTGAACGCTCAAGAATAGATATGGCATTATTTTTATTAGAGCAAGGTGCAAGAGTTAATATGAAAGATCAAGAAAACCGGACAGCTCTATCTCTTGCTGTATTTAAGGATGATCCCAACTTAATAAAAACATTAATAAGTTATGGGGCTGATCCGAATAAATTAGGGCCAAATCGTCAAACTCCACTAATAATTGCTTCAAGAGAAGGTAAGTTTAATTCTGTTAAAGCCTTATTGGAAGGGGGTGCATATCCTGATGATACTGATTTAACTGGCAGAACAGCACTTGATTGGGCAAAATCTAAACGATTTAAAAGAATTGAAATCTTGTTGATTGAAAATGGAGCATATAATAATTAGAAATATAAATTAATTATTCTGCTGCAATACTTCTACTGGCATTATCCTTGAAATTTATTTCTTTTAAGAACTGAAGACCTTCATCAGCTATATCATCACCAACCATTCGATCTCCTTCTTCTTTTAATTCATTAAGATCTACATAAACCGAATAAAAATCTTTTGTTCGATCAGTAATAATACCTGCTTTGAAGAGAGTTTTGACAAGAACTCTAAATATATCAGTCGACTCCCTCATTCTCTCTCTTCTATCATCATCGGTTATAATTTCATGAAGTTCATCAAGTACTTGTTTCCAATCAAGACCAAATTGACCATATATAATCTTCTTTTGTTCAGGGTTAACCAAATTAAATAGTAAAATTTGAAAACAATTAGCTGCCCAATCTTCAATGATATTTTGTTCATTCTCATCTAATTGAGGAATAGTTTTATCTGCCCATATTTTTCCAAATTTATGATGAAATGCTTCATCAGTCATAACTAATTGCATTAGTTTAACCAAAACTGGGTCATAGCTGTGTTGATAAATTGTTGCAAAAGCTCCCATAGCTAATCCTTCTACTAGGATTTGCATTCCAACAATTTTTTTGTAGACTTCTGGTGCATTAACTAATTCACTTAGCAGATCACCAAGAGTTTGACCAACTGGGAGTGGTTTGCCCCATCTAGAATTAATATATTTAGCAAAACCAGTTACATGCCTAGCTTCCTCTCTAGCCTGATTTGCAGCATATTCTTGTGCGCCCTGATCTTTTAATATGTGGCAGAGACTTGCTGATAAATTTAATGCTCCTTGTTCTCCATGAAGAATTGCCGACATTTGCCACCTAAAACTTTCGTTAGCAAGTCTTATTTTAGATTTTTCATCTAATTTCATCACTGATGGACATTGTAATTCTGGAAGAAATTCTTCAGGCATAAGTAATTTATTCTCAACATCAAAATTCTCTGAAAAATCAATATATTTTGTATCTAGAGGATCCCAGAAGTGAGCATGGGTATCTGAAATTATCTTATCAAAATCACTTGATCTTTGTTCATATCGATCAACTTCAATCATTGATGCAAAATCATCTGGTGCTACAGCTTCATAAGCTGCATTTTTGGTAATTTGATCAGATTTTTTCAATTTTTTCCCCGTTGTTATTCTTGTTCAATAATTATTAGAACAATTAGCAAATATATTCAAGTATTTGAAATTAGATATAATTTAAAATCCCTTCAATTATACAAGCAAATAAAAGTAAGCCTAACTGAATGAAAGAAGCAAAAAAATTAGACATAGCATTTTTTTTAGTTGTTTCTAGGACAAGAACTATGCTTCTCCACAAGAAATAAAGACCTCCAACAAAAACAAAAATTAGATAAATGATGCCCATATTAAATAATAGTGGAACAAATGAAATTATAATTAGCAGAACAGTTTGAGATAGAATGACATAAGAAGAACTTTTTGCTCCAATCAAATTTGGAAGCATTGGTATTTTTGCTTTAGCATAATCTTCTTCTATTGCTATTGCTAAACTCCAGAAATGAGGGGGTGTCCAAAGAAAAAGAATTAAAGAAAGAATGATTGCTGGAACTGATAGCATTGGATTTACTGCAGCTGAACCTGCGAGTACTGCAAAACTGCCAGCAAGACCACCTATAACTATGTTATATATACTCGATCTTTTTAAAACTACTGTGTAGATATAACCATAAAAAAGAGCACCTAGTAATAAATAGATTGCAGTAGCTATATTCAAATAATATGCAGCTAGAAATAAAGAAAAAATTAGCAGTGTAAGGAATCCTATTAACCAAGATATTTTTGTTCTAAAAAAACCTGTGGCAAATGGTCGCTGAGATGTTCTAGGCATCAATTTATCTAAATCTTTTTCGTAATATTGATTAAAAGCACTAGAGCTTGCTGAGGATATAAAAGTACAGAATATTAGAATTAAGAACTGATTTAATGTGAAAGAATTGCTGTAAGGCATAATAAAAACCCCAGAAACCGCACATAATGTTATTGTTAAGCTAATTCTAACTTTAAAAATTTCAATAGTTTTTCTTACAGATGTAAACATATCAGTTTTTGAGTTTTATTTTTTTTATCCAATTCTATGAACAATCTATTATATTAATAAATCTATTTCCACAATGACCTAATTCAAATATAGCTCTTATCTTGACTTTAAAACGACTATAAGTAATTTGTCTCTTGAATATAAAAACAATATTTATTATCTGTTATTAGATAAAATTTTTTTATAAAGGAGCTTACCCCTAAATGATTGCNTTCGTGATGTTTCTTGTAGTTCTTGGATCGATAGTTTTCCATCTTNTAAGCCCATGGTGGTGGACACCAATTGCTTCAAATTGGGGTGGAATAGACTCAATACTTCAACTTACTTTTGCTTTGACTGGNTTTGTTTTTGCAGCAGTAATTGGTTTTATGATTTATTGNATTTATAAATTTAGAAAAGTTCCTGGCAGGAGAGGTGCATATGAACCGGAAAGTAAGACAACTGAGATAACCCTTACAGCTGTAACTACAGTTGGTATTATCGCTCTGCTGGCNCCAGGTTTANTTGTCTGGGATGAATATGTNAGTCCTCCTGATAATGTTGTTCCGATAGAAGTTATGGGTCAGCAATGGTATTGGAGTTTTAGATTGCCGGGTGAAGATGGNATANTGGGTACTAGTGATGCTAGAAATATAAATGATGAGAATCCATTTGGCATGAATCCAAATGATCCAAATGGTCAAGACGATGTTTTAATTCAGGGTGATGATCTTCACTTACTGATTGATCAACCAGTGAAAGTTTTATTGAGATCTATAGATGTTNTGCATAACTTTTATGTTCCTCAATTCAGAGGGAAAATGGATATGGTTCCAGGNATGATTACATATTATTGGTTTACNCCTGAAAAGTCAGGTGAGTATGAAATACTTTGTGCTGAGTTATGTGGTGTAGGTCATCATGCTATGAGAGGATTTGTCTCTGTNGATGATGAGTCAANTTATAATGAATGGNTATCTGAACAAATGACATTTAAGGAGTCAATGGAGTCCGCGTCTTTAAATGTTAATAAATTTGCAGAAAATAAATAATATAGAAAGAGGTAAGAAATGTCTGACGCTATAATTCCAGAAAGAGAAGTTGAGGAGCAGGAACTCTATCATGCTAAGAGCTGGTGGACTGAAAAGGTTTTTTCTCAAGATGCGAAAATAATTGGTATACAATATTTTTGTACTGCAACTGCAATTGCTTTGATTGGCCTTGTTCTATCATGGCTTATGAGAATGCAGATTGGTTTTCCTGGTCTAGCTTTAATAAGTGAAGGATTTTATTATCAAGCCATAACTATGCATGGCATGATTATGGTTGTGTATTTCTTAACAGCTCTTTTTTTAGGAGGTTTTGGTAACTATTTAATTCCACTTATGGTTGGCGCAAGAGATATGGTTTTCCCCTATCTGAATATGATAAGTTATTGGACCTTTTTATTGGCGTGTTTAGTTTTAGTCTCTAGCTTTTTTACCCCAGGCGGCCCTACTGGTGCTGGATGGACTTTATATCCTCCCCAGGCAATCTTAGGAGGAACGCCGGGCCAAGAAAGTGGAATTATTCTAATGCTAATTTCTCTTTCAATTTTTATAATTGGTTTCACAATGGGTGGTTTGAATTATATTGTNACCATACTCCAAGCTAGAACTAGAGGAATGACTCTTATGAGAATGCCTCTGGCAGTCTGGGGTATTTTCACCGCAACTGTTTTGGCTATGTTTGCTTTCCCAGCGCTTCTTGTTAGTGCAATAATGATGATCTTAGATAAAACACTTATGACAAGTTTTTTTATGCCATCTTTGGTCGAAATGGGTGAACAATTAAGTTACGGCGGTGGAAGTCCTATTCTTTTCCAGCATTTATTTTGGTTNTTTGGNCATCCCGAAGTTTATATTGTNGCTCTTCCCGCTTTTGGGATTGTATCTGATGTNCTTTCTGTCCATTCCAGAAAAAATATTTTTGGTTATCGTATGATGGTTTGGGCAATAGTAGCAATTGGAGCTCTAAGCTTTATCGTATGGGCGCATCACATGTATGTTAGTGGAATGCATCCATATTTTGGATTTTTCTTTGCTACAACAACATTAATAATAGCCGTACCTACAGCAATAAAAGTTTATAATTGGGTGCTAACTCTTTGGAAGGGCAATATAACATTAACTGTTCCAATGCTTTTCTGTATCTCTTTTATNATAACTTTTTTAAACGGTGGTTTNACCGGTCTATTTCTTGGAAATGTCATAGTAGATGTACCTCTTTCCGATACATATTTTGTAGTAGCTCATTTTCATATGGTAATGGGTATCGCACCAGTTCAGGTTGTTTTTGCAGCCATTTATCATTGGTTTCCTCTTATGACAGGTCGTATGTATAATGAAACCNTAGGACAACTGCATTTTTGGTTTACTTTCTTAGGTTCTTACCTAATTTATTTCCCAATGCATTATATTGGTCTAATTGGNGTTCCTAGAAGATATTATGAGATGGGTCAAACGGAGGCTTTNTATACTCAGTCTGCAGCTGATTTGAATATTTTTATAACTTTAACTGCTCTNGTTACAGGATTTGCACAAATCTTTTTCTTNATAAATATGTTTTGGAGCAGAAAATATGGAGTTCCAGCAGAGAAAAANCCTTGGCAAGCTAATTCACTTGAGTGGAGAACACCTTCTATGCCTCCAGGACATGGAAATTTTGGTAAAGAACTTCCAGTGGTTTATCGGTGGCCTTATGATTTTAATGTTCCAGGCGCAAAAGATGATTTTGTTCCTCAGGATNTNCCTAATTCAGAGGTTGAGTTAGCTGAAGGATATGAAGGGACAGAGATTAAGGCTGAAAAAACATGAGCATTTTTGAAACTTTAGCTCAAAAACCTTGGTTACCTTCTCAAGAAAAGAAGGATAATCTNCATACAGGAANATCTTTTGAGTTCGATTCTTCAAGAGTTGCGCTTATTTGTTTTCTTGGATCAATAACTGCTCTATTCTCTCTCTTTTTTGTCGCTTATATAGGTAGAATGGCTTACGGCGATTGGAGAGTTTTACCTGAACCTCCTCTTTTGTGGATTAATACTGCTGTACTGATAATAAGCAGTATTTTATTTCAAAAAGCTAAAAATCTATCTAATAAATTTATTTTTAAAAATGCAAAATATTATTTGATGGCTGCAGGATTATCAGCGTTATTATTTATTGCGGGTCAATTTAAAGTATGGAATGAGTTAACTTCTTATGGTTATTTTGTTGACTCAAACGCCTCATTTGCCTTTTTCTATATGTTAACTGGTTTGCATATGGTCCATATGTTGGGTGGGCTTGTCGTTTGGACTTGGTCAATGACTCAAATATTTAAAGCAGACCTTTCATACAGAAAATTGAAATCAACTATCGGTACAACAGCAATATATTGGCATTATTTACTTGTTGTGTGGTTAGTTTTATTTTGTATTTTATTAGTTACATAATTATTTGGGAGTAATTATTAATGAGTGACACTTCAACAACATCTATCAAACCATTGCCTGATGGAATGGAAGGATTGACCCACGATTGGGCATCAGATCAAAGAGCTTTTAAAGGTGTTCCTTGGGGAAAAGCTATGATGTGGATTTTCCTTTTAAGTGATACATTTATATTTAGTTGTTTTCTTATTAGCTATATGACTGCTAGGTGGTCAACGGTTGTACCATGGCCTAACCCTAGTGAAGTTTTTGCTCTTACTGTAGGCGGCGTAAGTGTGCCATTGCTTCTCATCGCAATTATGACCTTCATCCTAATTACTAGTAGTGGAACCATGGCTATGGCAGTGCGTAGTGGTTATCAAAAGAAAAGAAAGCAAACTGCTATATTACTCTTAATAACTGCTATATTGGGCGCTTCATTTGTTGGTATGCAGGCTTTTGAGTGGACAAAACTAATATCAGAAGGTGTACGCCCTTGGGGAAATCCCTTTGGTGCGCCACAATTTGGTTCAGTATTTTTTATGGTAACTGGTTTTCACGGTTTTCATGTTTCTATAGGTGTAATCTTTTTATTTATAAATGTCAGGAAGGTGTGGAGAGGGGATTATGACTCTGGAAAGAGAGGCTTCTTTACCTGGCAGAAAGGAAGATATGAAATCGTTGAAACGCTCGGACTTTATTGGCATTTTGTTGATCTAGTTTGGGTATTTATTTTTGCATTTTTCTATCTTTGGTGAGGTAATACATGGCTACGGAAGGACAAGAACACCCTATTAGTGTTTATTTAAGAATTTGGATACTACTTTTTGTCTTAAGTATATTTTCTTATATGGTGGACTTTTATCAGTTGCAAGGGTTGCTGAGATGGAGTTTAATTTTACTTTTCATGTTTCTAAAAGCTGGCTTTATTATGGCTATTTTCATGCATATGGTCTGGGAAAGAATGGCATTAGTTGTTGCCCTGTTATCTCCTATGATTGCTGTATTAGTGTTTATAGCGATTATGGGATATGAGTCTAATTACACTCAGTCAGCAAGAGATGTATTTTTTGATGATGGAAAGCCGGATAAGGTTTGGGCTGTTCCTCATGACGCTCATAAAGCTGAGCATCATGATGACTCTCATTCTGCCGGAGAAGCTCATTAAGTCATATTATGTTTAATGTAAGAATATGCGATCGTTTTAATTATGCGTTAATGTCTATATGTTTGCTTTTTTCATTAAATTTATATTCAAAAGATACACAAAACACTCCTATATATATTTTAAATATGAAAGAGATTGCTGAAAAAGGTAATTCAGATGTTCAATATAATTTAGGCTTGATTTATTCAAATGGTGAGGATGTTGAGAAGGATTTAGAAGAAGCCATATATTGGTTTAAGGAATCAGCATCGTTAAATAATGTTTTGGCCGAATATAAACTTGGTTATATTTATGATAATGGCTTAGGCGTCCAAAAAGACTCAAAAAAAGCCTATAAATATTATCTTAGTGCAGGACAAAAAGGTAATGCTGATGCGCAATATAATTTAGGTATTTTTTATCGATTAGGTATAGGCGTTAATCAAGATTTTCAAGAGTCTTTAAATTGGTATAAGTTGGCTTCAAAACAAGGTCATACCGCTGCACAAAATAATCTAAGCCTTCTTTATGAAGAGGGGATAGCAACCAGGCAAGATATCTTAGATGCAATAAAATTTTATAGATGTGGTAATTAGGAAAAAATTATGAAATCAGCAATAGTATTAATACTGGTATTTCTTTTTGGTTTTATCACTACATTAATGTTCTTTGGTAGTTGATATTTAATTATTAAGCTATTATTAAACATTCTTTGGCTCAAAAAAGAGGATTAGAATGTCAATAAAATCAGATAAAGATCTTATAACAATTTCGACCTTGAAACGACTAAAAGAACAAGGTGAAAAATTTGCATGTCTAACTGCTTATGAAGCAACTATAGCAGAAAAAATAAGCAATGCAGGAATAGAGGTAATTCTTGTAGGTGATAGCCTGGGCATGGTTGTACAAGGTCATGGCAGTACACTTCCAGTCACTATGGAGCATTTAATTTACCATTTAAAATGTGTTGTTAGAGGTAACATTAATTCTCATATTATGGCCGATATGCCCTTTATGAGTTATTCAACTGATCATTTAGCTTTGGAGAATGCTACTAAACTTATGCAAAATGGAGCTCATTCGATAAAAATTGAAGGAGGAACCTGGATTTGTAAATTAACTTCAATTCTTGCAGAGAGAGGTATTCCTGTTTGTGCTCATATGGGTTTAACACCTCAATCAATTAATAGAATTGGTGGATATTTTGTTCAAGGGAGAGATGTAAATAAGAAAAAAAATATGATTGAAGAAGCTAAAGCCCTAGAAGATGCTGGCGCAGCAATGATATTATTAGAATGTGTTCCCGATGATTTGACAGCTGATATACTAGAAACAATTACCATACCTGTAATTGGGATAGGGGCAGGTCAAAGAACAGATGGTCAGATTATGGTAATACATGATTTATTAGGTATATCATGTTTAGAAAAATCTCCTAAATTTGTTAAGGATTTTTTAAAGGACTCATCAAGTATTGAGGAGGCAATATCTAATTATTCTAAAAATGTTAAGAATAAGTCATTTCCCTCTGATGATCATACTTTTTTTTAAATGAAAATTTTTGAAACAGAAAATGACATTAAAAATAATTGCCTACACGCACAAGGTTTAAATTTAGTTCCAACTATGGGGAACCTACATGAGGGTCATCTAAGTCTTATTGAAGAATCTAAAAATTATGATGGCAAAACTATAGTATCTATTTTTATTAATCCTCTCCAATTTGGACCAAATGAAGATTTTAGAAATTATCCTAGAACTATTATTTCGGATATTAAAAAATTAGAAAAGATTGATTGTGATTATGCTTTTATTCCCCAAGATGATTTTGCTAAAAAATTAAATTTAATAAAAGCACCTTCAATTTCAAAGAAATTATGTGGAAAGAATAGACCAGGGCATTTTGATGGTGTTTTAACAATAATTAATAAAATTTTTTCTGTTATCCTTCCCACGCATGCTTTTTTTGGTTTAAAGGATTATCAACAATTTATATTAATTAGAGAATTTACAAAGAATTATTTTCCTGGAATTAAAATTATTGGATTACCTATTATTAGAGAGAAAGATGGACTTGCGATGTCTTCACGTAATAATCTTTTAACCAAAGATGAAAGAAAAATTGCACCAAATATTTATGAAAATCTTATATGGATAAAAAATAATAGAAAAAAATTTACAATATCTGAGCTAGTAAAAATATCATCTGAAAAGTTAGAGAGACATAATATTCAAATTGATTATTTAGGTGTATTTGATAAGGAAAACCTTAAAAAAGTTAAAAATTTTGAAGAAGGCGCTTTGGTTGCTGTAGCTGCTAAAATAGGTAAAGTAAGATTAATTGATAATATTGTTCTTAATAATAAGAATTAAATTTCTATTTCTATAATGCAACCAATGCAAGCGCAAGAAATGTAAGAAGCCCAAGTATTATTATTATTATAACAAATTTCATTTTATTTGGTGGAGCTAGGCGGGCTCGAACCGCCGACCTCTTGCATGCCATGCAAGCGCTCTCCCAGCTGAGCTATAGCCCCCTTAGTCATCCTCATTATTTTTTTTGACTGAACCAATAACATCCTCAACTGAGTTATCATCGCTGTCATCAAGAAACTCATTATTTTCAAGATCTTCATCAATTTCTTCATCTATCTCAAATTCCTCTAGTTCATCAATATTCGAATCTGAATCTTCTGAATCATCACTAAAATTATCATCTTCAATTTCAGGAATTGAATCTTCTGCGCTATCATCAATTATTTCAATATCAGATTCAGAATTATCAGCATCTTTAACTTCATCTGTTTCAGAAATTTGTGAAGTTTCTTTATCATCAGTTTCAAGAATAACTTCTTCTGTTTTTTCTTTTTCTAAATTCTCAGTATTGGTTACTTCTAAAAGTTCACCAGTATAAGGACTTGTTACAGGTTCCTTATTTAAGTCATAGAATTTTTTGCCTGTCGTAGGGCAAATCCATTTTTTTCCAAGTTTCTCTTTTTCCAATTGAACACCTATTTTTTTAAACTGATTTGCCATGAACAAATCTTACTGTCAAAGTTAATTATTAATTTTAAATCTAATAAACAATAAAGCTAATTATATGATATATAAATTAACAAATGAAATCTATAAGTAGTAAAAAATTAAATGGCAATATCTTAATTCCTGGAGATAAATCTATTTCACATAGATTAATTATCTTATCTTCAATTGCTATTGGGAAAAGTAATATTAAAGGAATTTTGAAAAGTGATGATATTATTAAAACTATTGAAGCTATGCAAAACTTTGGCGCTTCAATTGAATTCTCAAATCCATATAATTGCTCAATTAAAGGAGTGGGCTTGGGCGGCCTAGCAGAACCAAAATCAGCATTAGATTTTGGTAATTCAGGTACTGCGGCTAGATTAATAATGGGTTTATCTGCTTCTCATCCTATTACAACCTTATTTGTTGGTGATACATCCTTATCGATGCGACCAATGGATAGAGTTCTAAAATCTTTAGTTAATTTTGGTTCTAATTATTCGTTAAGAAAAGATAATTATTTACCTGCAATATTGAAAGGTTCAGATAATCCAATTCCTTTTAGTTTTGAGTTAAAGGAGCCATCTGCACAGATTAAATCGGCAGTCTTGTTAGGCGCATTAAATACCCCTGGAGTAACCAAAGTTAGGGACAAATACAATACAAGAGACCATACTGAAAGGTTGCTTGGATTATATGGAGCAAATATTAATATTACTAAAAAAAGAAGTGTCAAAGAAATCACAATAAAGGGAGTTAATGAACTTAAAGGAATAGATGTGAGTGTTCCTGGTGACCCATCCTCAGCTTTATTTCCAATTATAGCAGCATTGATTTGTAAGGATTCAGATATAACAGTCAGAAATGTTTTAATAAATCCCACTAGAGATGGGGCATATAGAGTTTTAAAAGATATGGGTGCCAATATAAGTCTTTTAAATCATAGAATTATGGCAGCTGAAGAAGTTTATGATATCAGAGTCAAGTCAAGTAATTTAAAAGGAATTAGTATCCCAAAGAAATTCTCTCCAACAATGATAGATGATTACCCAATTCTTGCAATTGCAGCTTCTATGGCTAAAGGTAAAACATATTTCAAAGGTATTAATGAACTTAGATTTAAAGAGAGTGATAGATTTAGAGGAATTCTAAATCTATTAGAAAAAAGCGGGGTAAGAGTTGAGTCTAAAAAAGATGAAATCATTATTCATGGAAAATGTGAATTAAAAAAAGGTGGAATTGAAATTGAAACAAATTTGGATCACAGGATGGCTATGTCAGCTTTAGTCATGGGTCTAGTATCAAAAAAAGAAGTAAAAATTGATAATTATGAGACCATAAAAACAAGCTTTCCATCTTTTTATAAGGTTATGCTTAAAATCGGCGCTAAGTTATCGAAGAAATAAAAATAGATGATAAAAATATGACTATAGTAATTGCAATAGATGGGCCTGCAGGATCGGGAAAAGGAACGATAGCAAAAAAAATATCTTCATTTTATAATTTCCCACATCTTGATAGCGGTATTTTATATCGATCAGTTGCTTATTTATGCAAACAAGGTGACGAAAAGATTTTTGATGAAAAAAGAGTTTTGAAGTATTCACAGAATCTTAACCTTGAGAAAGTAGATTTTGATAAACTGCGAACAGAGGAGATAGATGAAATTTCTTCAAAAATTTCCTCTTTTAGTTCAGTAAGAGAAAGCTTGAAGATATTTCAATTAAATTTTAAGAAAATTCATAGTGATAAAAGCGGTATTGTTGTTGATGGAAGGGATATAACTACGGTAATTTTTCCCGATGCTGAGATAAAATTTTATATAACAGCATCTTTAAAAGATAGAGCAAATAGGCGTTTTGAGGAGTTAGTATTAAATAATCCAAAAATAGATAAAAAACTTGTAATAAAAGAATTGCAAAAAAGGGATCAAAGAGATATGGAAAGGAGCACCGCACCTTTAAAAATT
>PBRS01000019.1 GCA_002726005.1 Rhodobiaceae bacterium | reverse complement strand
TGAGAAAAAGCAAGTGGACCTTCTACAAAATCTTCGCTATTAAATAATGACTTAACTGAATCATATTTTTGATTCATTGCTTCTTCAATTGATGAAAAACTTAAACCATCTAAAGCAACATTTTTAGTTGTTCTGATAGAAATTGGTGAGCACTCCATAATCATATTAGCCCATTCCTCAGCCCTTATTAATAACTCTTCTTGGGATACAACCTCATTAACAAAGCCAAGCTCTTTCCCTTCTGAAGCTTTTACTGTTCTGCCTGTTAACATCATTCCCATTGCCCTTTTTAAACCTATTTGTCTAGGAAGTCGGTGCATACCTCCTGCAAGAGCAGCTAAACCAACTTTTGGTTCAGGAAGAGCAAATGTTGCATTATCAGAAGCTATAATGAGATCACACGCTAATGCAATTTCAAACCCTCCTCCCATAGCTACTCCATTAACTGCAGCAATTATTGGCTTGTTAAGATCATATCTTGATGTAAGCCCAGCAAATCCAGATGGAACACTCTCCATTTTACCACCTTCAGCTTGATATTTTAAATCATTTCCTGCTGAAAAAGCCCGATCACCCGATCCAGTTACAATCGCAACCCAAGCCTCATCATCTTTTTGAAAATTATTAAAAATTTCATCTAGTTCTTTATGCGCAGGTGAATGCAAAGCATTCATTCTTTCTGGTCTATTAAGTGTTATAATCCATAAATGTTCTTTTTTTTCTATACTAGCAAATTCAAAAGCCATAATTCCTCCTGTCACAATAATTTTAAATTTTCTTTATAATTTTTCCAATTCTCACAATAATGATCTGCTGAGGCAATTAAAAAATCTTCCATATCCTTATCAATCGTTCTTATAACTTTACCTGGTACCCCAACAACCATTGAATTATCTGGAATTTCTTTTTTTTCAGGAATAAGTGTTTTAGAGCCAATAAGACAATTTTTTCCAATTTTTGCCCCATTTAAAATGACTGTTCCAATGCCAATAAGTGAATTGTCTCCAATGCTACAACCATGAAGCATAACTTGATGACCAATTGTTACATTCTTTCCTATTTTTAAAGGAAAACCATAGTCAGTATGTAAAACACTCCCATCTTGAACATTGCTATTTTCCCCGACAAGAATTTCCTCACAATCACCCCTTAAAGTAGCTGAAAACCAAACGCTTGAATTTACTTCCATTTTTACATCACCAATAATATTAGCATCAGGAGCAATCCAATATCTCTCATCATCAGGTAATATAGGTTCTTTATCGTTAAGCTTAAAAATGGGCATTATTGCATTATAAATCAAAATCTAAAATTGACATCGAAAATGTACATGAAGCATCATTATCTCTAAAAACAACACCTATAAATTCTTCCTCATCATTTTCATTTAGTATTAATACTTCCTTAGAATCCTCAATTGACCCCCTATCAGAAATAATAATTTTCTTTTTTTTAGATAAAGATTGAATATTTGTTTCTAAATTTTCTTTATCAGTAATTGAGTGATCAATTGGAATAGTTAATGAATAAGAAATATCCTCTTCATCTGGGTCGTCATCTTTTTGCAAACCTCCAATAGCTTCTGAAGAAATAAAAATAGATGCAGTTGGCGGCACATCTTGATCTTTTCTTACGGATATATCTTCGTTATCAAATATATCTCTTAAATAGTTTTGAATTATTAGAATTTCATCATTATTCATAATTAAGCCTCTAGTTACTTATAGTCTTTGCTGGCACACCAACAGCTGTACAATCTTTTGGAATATCATTTAGTACCACTGATCCTGCTCCGATTTTTGCATTATCACCTATTTTTATATTTCCAACTATAGTGGAATTTGCTGATAACAAAACATTCTTTCCTACTTGAGGATGTCTTTGGCCTTTTTCTGCGCCAACTCCACCTAAAGTTACACCATGGAATATGGAACAATAATCTCCAACTTTAGCAGTTTCACCTATAACAACTCCTGATGCATGATCAATCATAATGCCTTTGCCTATCTCGGCATTAGGATGTATATCAACATTAAATTTTTCTGAAACAATTGATTGGATGTACATTGAAAAACTCAATTTTTCTTCAGTCCAATAATTAGCCACTCTATATGCCTGTAATGCCTGAAAACCTTTATAAAAAAGAAATGGCTGAAAAAGATAATTACATGCAGGATCTTTATGATAAATTTCATTTATATCCTCCTCTATTGCATCAATAATATCTTTATTTGTAAAAGCTATGCCAATATCATGAATAATATTTTCTTCATGAATTTCCTGCGATTTTAAATTTTTACTCACTAATAAAGATAATGCATCAGATAAATTATTAAAATTTAAAATATTACTCTTAAAATAATATTCCATAGTTTTGTCATTAGAAAATAATTTAACTTCTTCTAAAATTTGATTCCAGAGATCTTCTTTATAAAGCTTTTTCATAACATTCCTCTAAAAATAACTTTATTTACTTTATTTATAACTTATAACTACATTGCTATAATAAATGGAAGAGTAAAATATGTCTGAAGATAGAAAAGTAGCTATAATTACTGGCTCATCTCAAGGATTAGGTGCTTCAATTGCAATCAAATTGTCCCAAAGAAATATTGATATAGCAATTAATTATTCAAACAATAAAGAAATGGCATTAAAAATTAAAGACGAATGCGTCAATAATGGCGTTGAAGCTATAACTGTACAGGCAGATATTTCAAGCGATGATGATTGCAAAAAGCTTGTTCAAGAAACCATAAATGCTTTTGGAAAAGTGGATATTCTTGTTAACAATGCTGGAACAACAAAATTTGCTGATCATTCTAAATTAGACAAACTTAATGATGAAGACTTCATAAATATCTATAAGGTTAATGTTATTGGACCTTATCAAATGATTAGAGCTGTTGAACCTATTATGAAAAAAAATGGCTTTGGAGCAGTAGTCAATATATCATCTATTGCTGGAAAAACAGGCATAGGATCTTCTATTGCTTATGCTGCTTCTAAAGGAGCCCTTAACACAATGACATTATCTTTAGCAAAGGCTCTTGGGCCCGAAATAAGAGTAAATACTGTATGCCCAGGATTCATTGGAACAGGATGGTTTGAAAATAGGTTTGGTAAAGAAACTTTTGATCGAATAAAAAAAGATCAAGAAAGCATAACCCCATTGAATAAAGCTGGTACACCAGATGATATTGCTGATAGCGCTGTATTCTTTTGTCTTGAAGGCGCAGAACATATCACTGGAGAAACCTTAATCTCTGATGCAGGAATGCATTTAAATTTACCTAAAGGTTAATAAAATGAGTGAGTTACCTAATATTGCTAATGATGATGGTAAAAAAGAAATTCAAATCACATTCACCAAATTTATATGCATAGGAGCTTCTCAACCGCACGACCACCCTCATGTTTCATTAGAAATGGGGAAAAACAAACAAATCATTTGTCCTTATTGCGGCACTATCTATAAGCTAGTTGATGCAGTTGATTATTTGGATAATTTAAAAGAATAGTAATTTTTAATGGTGCGGACACCCGGACTCGAACCGGGACGGAGATAATCTCCTTCAGATTTTAAGTCTGATGTGTCTACCAATTCCACCATGTCCGCATTTACTTCTCCAGTACCCTTTTAAAGATATTATCAATATTTTTAATGTGATATTTTAAATCAAAAATATCTTCTATCTCTTTCTTAGTTAAAGTGGAAGTAATGAATTCATCTTTTTTTACTAATTCTTCAAAAATTAGCGGATCTTTACTCCCATAGCTTTCCCATGCCAACATTGCATTTTTTTGCACAACCTTATATGACTCCTCTCTGCTAACTTCTTTTTGAGTTAAAACTAATAATAGTCGCTGAGAAAAGACCAACCCACCAAATTGGTTTAAGTTTTTAAGCATTTGTTCGGGATATACAACAAGCTCATCAATAACATTAATTAGCCTGTTAAGCGCAAAATCAAGGGTAACAGTGGCATCTGGCCCTATCATTCTTTCAACACTGGAATGTGATATGTCTCTTTCATGCCATAAAGAAACATTTTCTAAAGCTGGGATTACTGAGCTCCTAACTATTCTAGCTAAACCAGTTAAATTTTCTGTGAGTATGGGATTTCTTTTATGTGGCATGGAAGAAGATCCTTTCTGGTTTTCTGAAAAATATTCAGCCACCTCCATTACTTCTGAACGCTGAAGGTGCCTTATTTCTGTTGCCAATCTCTCAATTGAACTGGCTATAATTGCTAATGCAGAAAAGAAGGCAGCATGCCTATCTCTTGGAATCACCTGAGTAGAAATAGGCTCAATATTTAAACCCAACTTTTCAGCAACATATTCTTCAACAAAAGGATCAATGTTAGCAAAAGTTCCAACAGAACCTGAAATTGCACATGTATTGATTTCTTCAATTGCATTTTCAAGCCTAATTTTATTTCGACAAAACTCCTCATAAGCTTGAAGCATTTTTAATCCAAAAGTTGTTGGTTCAGCATGAATACCATGGCTTCTACCCATGCAAATTGTATTTTTATTTTCTATAGCCTTTTTCTTTAAAGAAGAAATCAAATCATCTAAGCCAGTTAAAAGGATATTTCCTGCCTGTTTTAGTTGAATATTTAAACAAGTATCTATGACATCTGAAGATGTCATCCCTTGGTGAATAAATCTTGAATCTGGGCCAACATTTTCAGATAAATTTGTTAAAAATGCTAAGACATCATGTTTTATTTCTTTCTCTATTTCATTTATTCTGTCGATATTAAAGCTAGCTTTTTTTTCTACTTTTGCAGATGTTCCTTTAGGGACTATATTTATTTGTTCCATTGCTTCCAAAGCAGCAATTTCAATCTTTACCCATATTTTAAATCTATTTTGTTCTTCCCAAATGCCAGTCATTTGTTTTCGAGAATATCTAGGTATCATTTTTTATTACTTTCTATTAAGTTTCATATCGCTATTGGATTACCTGTATTATTAAGCGATTTCGTAAAAATTTCTATTCCTTCTTTAGTAACGCCAATAGAATGTTCAAATTGTGCAGATAGGGAGCGGTCTCTAGTGACAGCAGTCCATCCATCGGGCAGCATCTTTGTTCCTGGCTTACCTGCATTAACCATTGGTTCAACAGTAAAAAACATACCTTCTCTTATTTCTACACCTGAACCCTCTAATCCATAATGGAGAATATTTGGTTCATCGTGAAAAACCCTTCCAATGCCATGTCCACAAAACTCTCTAACAACAGAAAAGCTTCTATCCTCTGCATAATTTTGTATAAAATTTCCCAGATCACCTAGCAATAAACCGGGCTTAATCATATCAAGAGATAACATCAAGCTTTCATAAGTGGTATTAATTAGATTCTTGGATTTTACTGATGGCTCCCCTGCACTATACATCCTTGATGTATCGCCATGCCATCCATCAAGAATAAGTGTAACATCAATATTAACAACATCTCCATCATTAAGAATTTTTTCTCCAGGTATACCATGGCAAACAACATGGTTAACGGATGTACAAATTGATTTCTTAAATCCTCTATAATTTAAAGGAGCGGGTGTTGCATTATTATCAAGAATAAATTCTAAAGCAAATTTATCAAGACTTTCAGTTGTTACACCAGGCTCTACTTTTTTTACAAATAAATCTAATAATTCTGCAGCAAGTTTTCCAACTTTTCTCATCCCTTGAAAATCTTCTTTCTGATGAATTTTTATTTGTCCGGTAATTTTTCCAGAAGCATATTTTTCTTCAATATAATCCATAGGAAAGTTATATATTAAAATTGAGCATACATCTAGTATCTGTATGTTGTCCGCTTTAAACGAAACTGTTAAAAGATATTATGAACAATTTATTTTATGAAAAAGCTTCCGTTTTAATTATAGGGAATGAGATTTTATCTGGTCGGACTATAGATAAAAATTTTAACTATATTGCAACAAAATTGGATGAGCATGGAATCTCAATATCTGAAAGCAGAACTGTGTCAGATAGTGAAGAAGAAATTATAAATGCAATAAACGAACTAAGAAAAAGATTTAAATATGTTTTTACCACTGGAGGAATTGGACCAACTCACGATGATGTAACGGCTGAAAGTATCGCAAAAGCATTTAATGTTAAATTAGAAGTAAATAATGAAGCTTATAAAATTTTAGAGGATTATTATAATAATTTGGGAACAGAATTTAATGATGTACGTCAGCGAATGGCAAGAATTCCAAAGGGGGCTAAATTAATAAAAAATCAAATTTCTGCCGCTCCTGGGTTTAATATTGAAAATGTCTATGTATTTGCAGGAATACCAAAAGTTATGCAATCTATGCTTGATGAAGCCCTTAAAAATATAGAAAAAAAAGACAAAATTAATAAATCAACAATAGAGGTTGATGTACCAGAAGGTGAAATAGCAAAAATTTTAGAAAAAACTGTTAAAAATAATACAGATGTTAGTATAGGTAGCTATCCATTTTATAATACTAAAGATGATTATGGAGTAAAAATAGAAATTTCATCACTGAATAATAATTCATTAATTAAGGCTATTGATGATTTGAAGGTACATTTATCTAAAGAATCTATTAAATATAGATGAATAAATTTTAATGATATGACAAAAAAAGAACTCATTTACGAAGGCAAGGCAAAGACATTATTCTCTTATGATGATGATAAAATAATTCAATACTTTAAGGATGATGCTACTGCATTTAATAAAAAAAAACATGAAATTATTAATGAAAAGGGAATCCTCAATAACCTCATAAGTGAATTTATTTTCAAGTATTTAAGTGAAAATGGAGTAGAAAATCACTTTATAGAGCGTTTGAATGATAGAGAGCAGCTTGTAAAAAAAGTAGATATAATTCCTGTTGAGGTTATTATTCGAAATATTGCAACAGGAACACTAACTAAAAGACTCGGCATTCAAGAAGGATTAAAGTTAAAAAAACCTCTAATTGAATTTACGCTTAAGAGTGATGAATTAGATGATCCTATTATATCTGAAGAACATATTGATGTTTTGGAATACGCTGAAAAAATTGAAATTAAAGAAATTAAAGAACAGGCCTTATTAATCAATAAGCTTCTTTTACAACTTTTTTCTTCTATAGATATTCAATTGGTTGATTTTAAGATTGAATTTGGTCGTCTTATTATTGATAAAACTGTAATTTTGGCAGATGAAATCAGTCCTGATTCTTGTAGATTATGGGATAAATCATCATCTGAAAAACTAGATAAAGATAGATTCAGAAAAAACCTTGGTGGATTAATTGATGCTTACAAAGAAGTTGCGACTCGGTTAGGAATAAAAGTTCAATAATAAATTAACACTATGAAATTAAATGTAAAAATAATGCCTAAAAATGGAGTTCTTGATCCTCAAGGTAAAGCGATAGAAAATTCATTAAGTCAACTTGGCTTCAAAAACTTTTCAGAAATTCGACAAGGAAAAATTATCGAAATTGATATTGATGCAGATAAAGATCAAGCAATAAATATAACTGATGAAATGTGTAAAAAATTATTAGTTAATCTAATTATTGAGGATTACGAAATTATTTTTGATAGAGAAGAATAAATGAAGGCATCTATAATTGTCTTTCCTGGATCAAATTGCGATAGAGATATCGCTGTATCTATCAAAAAACTTACAACTCTAGAACCAATAATGGTCTGGCATAAAGAAACATCGATTCCTGATTCAGATTTAATAGTTATTCCAGGCGGATTTACATTTGGGGATTATTTAAGATGTGGCTCTATCGCGGCAAATAGCCCAATTATGAAAGATGTCATTAAAAAAGCAACAGATGGAGCGCCCACTTTAGGTATATGCAATGGTTTTCAAATCCTTACAGAATCAGGCTTACTTCCTGGAACGCTCATTAAAAATGATTGTCTTTCCTTTTTATGTAAGACTGTTTCAATAAGAGTTGAGAATAATCAAACAAATTTTTCTAAAAAATATAAACAAAATGAAATAATCAATATACCAATTGCTCACAATGAAGGTAATTTTTTTGCTAATGAAAATACATTAGAAAAAATCAAAGACTCAAATCAAATAGTTTTTAAATATTGCAATCAAAATGGAGAGGTAAACAATGAAACAAATCCTAATGGTTCAATTGAAAATATTGCAGGTATAACAAATGAGCAGGGTAATGTTTTAGGTATGATGCCACATCCTGAAAGGGCGACATGTGAAATCACAAAACTTTCAGATGGAGAAAACCTTTTCAAATCTATATCAGAGTTTTTATTGTGATTAAAATTACTAAAGAAATTGTCGAAGAGCACGGTATTAATTCTGAAGAGTATGATTTTATATTAAAATCATTGAATCGAGAACCTACCATTACAGAACTTGGTATCTTTTCAGCGATGTGGTCTGAGCATTGTTCTTATAAATCATCAAAATATTGGTTAAGTCAGCTACCAACAAAAAACGAATTTGTTATACAAGGGCCAGGTGAGAATGCTGGTGTAATTGATATTGGCGATGGTTATGCGGCCGTTTTTAAAATGGAAAGCCATAACCACCCTTCTTTTATTGAGCCTTACCAAGGCGCAGCAACTGGTGTAGGTGGGATACTTAGAGATGTGTTTACAATGGGAGCTAGACCAGTTGCACTTCTGAACTCAATTAGGTTTGGTGAAGTCTCACATGAAAAAACCAAGCATCTATTAACAGGTGTTGTTTCAGGTATTGGTGGATATGGTAATTGCATGGGAATTCCCACAGTTGGTGGAGAAGTTGAATTTAATTCATCATATAATGACAATATACTTGTTAACGCTATGTGTGTTGGGATAGCCAAAAAAGATAAAATTTTTTATTCAAAGGCATCAGGAATTGGTAACTCAGTTGTTTATGTTGGATCAAAAACAGGTCGAGACGGAATTCATGGGGCAACAATGGCGTCAGCAGAATTTGATGAAAATTCTGAAGAAAAAAGACCGACAGTTCAAGTAGGTGATCCTTTTTCAGAAAAACTTCTTTTAGAAGCATGTATGGAGCTTATGAAAATGGATGTAATTGTTGCTATTCAAGATATGGGTGCAGCAGGGCTAACATCATCTGCTGTTGAGATGGCTGGTAAAGGTAATTTAGGTATAGAGCTTGATTTAGATAAAGTTCCTTGCAGAGAAGAAAAAATGTCAGCCTATGAAATAATGTTATCAGAGAGTCAGGAAAGAATGCTTATGATTTTAGAGCCTGATAAAGAAAATGTAGCGAAAGAAATTTTTGAAAAATGGGAATTAGATTTTTCTGTAATTGGAAAATTAACAGATACGAATAGACTGATTATTAATCATCAAAAAGAAACTAAAGCAGATATTATATTGGATATTTTAGAAAAAGGCGCGCCTTCCTACAAAAGACCATACGAGATAAATATCTTTGATGATGAAGGTATAAAAGAGGATACACTTATAAATGATAACCCCATATCAATATTAAAAAAAATGATCGCTTCTCCAAATTTATGTAGTCGAAAATGGGTTTGGGAACAATATGATCATATGGTCATGACAGATACAGTGCTTTTACCAGGAGGTGATTCAGCTATTATTAGAGTTCATGGAACCAATAAAGGCTTATCTGTAACATCAGACTCTACTCCAAGATATTGCGCATCTGATCCATATGAGGGCGGCAAACAAGCTGTAGCTGAAGCATGGAGAAATCTAATTTCCGTAGGCTCACTGCCAATTGCAATAACTGATTGTATGAATTTTGGCAATCCTGAGAAAAAAGATATTATGGGTCAATTTGCAGGAGTTATTAAGGGGATGATTGAAGCCTGTAATACTTTAAATTTCCCAGTAGTATCGGGTAATGTGTCTCTTTATAATGAAACTAATGGTAAAGGAATCAACCCTACTCCAGTAATTGGTGGAGTTGGTGTTGTTGAAAATCTAGATATTTTCTCTGATCAAAATCTTAAAAGAAAAAATGATTTTATCTTAATCATAGGTAAAACGACTGGTCATTTAACTCAATCAATATATGCAAATGAACTGCTTAATTATAAAAAAGGTTTGCCGCCAAAGGTAAACCTTGAAGAAGAGCTAAAAAATGGTCTAGCTATAAAGGAATTAATAAATAAAAGACTTATCGACACATCTCATGATATTTCAGACGGGGGGTTATTAATTGCCCTTACTGAAATGAGCATGAAGAATATCATAGGTTTTGAACTTAAAATTGAAAAAGATAATCTTAATTCTTACTTATTTGGCGAAGATCAAGCAAGATATGCAATTGCTGTTGAAGAAAATAAAATTGAAGATGTTAGATTACTTTTAAATGAAAAAAATGTTTTTTTTGAAGAAATTGGTCAAGCATGTAAGGATAAAATTATAATAAATAATAACAATATTAGCATTCTTGAGTTAAAGGAAATATACGAAAACTGGTTTAATAATTACTTATCAAAAGCATAATAATGGCAATTAAAAAGGAAAAATTAGAAGAAATTATAAAAAAATCCTTTCCTAAGGCTTCAATTAATATTGTTGACTTAGCTGGAGATGATGATCATTTTTCATTAGAAATTAAATCAAGTAAATTTAATGGTTTATCTAGGATTAAACAGCATAAAATGGTATATGATGCTTTAGAAGGAAAAATGGGTGGCGAACTCCATGCTTTATCAATTAAAACAATAAATGAAGAATAGATATGGATAGTAAAGTAAAAGAAACTATTGAAGGTAAGATTAACAATGATGATCTTCATTTATTTATGAAAGGCACTCCTCTATTTCCTCAGTGTGGATTCTCAAGTACTGTTGTTCAAATCTTGACGTATCTTGAAGCGCCCTTTTCTTCTACTAATGTTCTAGAGGATGAAAGCATTAGAGAAGGTATAAAAGAATTTTCAAATTGGCCTACTATACCTCAGCTATATTATAAAGGTGAGCTTATTGGAGGCTGTGATATTATTAAAGAAATGTTTGAAGACGGCGAGCTTCAAGAAGAGCTTAAGGATATAATTAATAATTAGTTTCTTGAGTAAAACTCAACAACTAGGTTTGGTTCCATTTGCACAGGGTATGGCACTTCTTCAAACTTAGGAACTCTTGATAGTTTTGCAGTTAACTTTTTTTGATCATACTCAATATAATCTGGTATATCTCTTTCTGCAGATTCTTGACCATTTAAAACTATATCAAGACTTTTTGATTTATCTTTTATTTCAACCAAATCACCAGTTTTTAATCTGTAGGAGGGAATATTTACTCTTTTGCCGTTAACCTTAATATGTCCATGATTAATAAATTGTCTTGCAGAAAAAACAGTAGGCACAAATTTAGCCCTGTATATGAATGCATCTAACCTACTTTCTAAAAGACCAATAATATTTTCGGATGTATCACCTTTAATTCTTACAGCTTCTTTAAAGATATTCTTAAATTGCCTTTCATTAATATTGGCATAATATCCTTTTAATTTTTGTTTAGCTCTAATTTGTAAACCAAAATCAGATAATTTTGCTTTTCTTAATTGACCATGTTGACCAGGACCATAAGAACGAATATTTACAGGACTTTTTGGTCTTCCCCAAATATTTTCGCCCATTCTGCGATCAATTTTATATTTTGCCCTTAATCTTTTTGTCATTAATATTTACCTTGTTTACAAGCTTCAGAGCTTAGTACATTTCTTAATCAAATAAGTCAATTTCTTTGTTGTTTGTTTTTATTGTTTCCGTCAGCTATTTTGTTAGTTTCTATCATAATTTTTCTATCCCTATGACCTGTTGGCCATCTTAAAAGAGATGTTATAATTCCTCTTAATGTTTGAACATCCTGTTTGTTAAGCATAGATCTTGCAAAAATATTCCTTATATTTATCATCATAGTGTCTTTTTTTTCTTTGGGCCTTAAGAATCCAGACGCATCAAGTGCGCGCTCTAAATGATTTAAAAAACCTATAATTTCAGCTTTCTCTGCAACAACTGAGTTACTTTTAAAATAATTCCTTTCATCATATTTTTGATCAATTCTATTTATTTCTGAAGCTATAATTGCTACGGCTTGAGCCAAATTTAATGATGAAAATTTTGGATTCGTTGGTATTTGTAAAATCATGTCGGCAAAAGAGACTTGTTTATTTGTTAAACCTGATTTTTCTCTTCCAAACATAATGCCAATATTAGTTTTTCTTTTTAAACTATTGAATATATTATTTAATTCTAATGGTCCGCAATACGGTTTAACCATATCTCTTTTTCTAACAGTGCAAGCAAATACATATGAAGTATTTGATATAGCGTCTTCAATATTATTATATATTTTTGCGTTTTCTAAAACACTATTTGCTCCAGCGGATGCTCTAATTGATTTTAATGATAAATGATTTTGTTTAGGAGCAACGATAGATAAAGACTCTAACCCAAAATTAAGCATTGCGCGTGCTGCTGTTCCTATATTTTCTGAAAGCTGAGGTTCAACTAGAATAATTTTTATATTATTTTTATCAATTTTTTGCATTTATTCATTTATCCTTATATATACCTAACATATTGTTGAAATATATGCGCTATATGATATTCAATACATGAGGGGAAATTGGTATTTTAATGACTAAAATCAAAGTAAAAAATCCGGTTGTTGAGTTAGATGGCGATGAGATGACAAGAATCATTTGGGATCTCATTAAAAATAAACTTATTCTTCCGTATTTAGATATTGATCTACATTATTACGACTTAGGTGTTGAATATAGAGATCAAACAAATGATCAAGTAACTATAGATGCTGCAGAAGCTATTCAAAAACATGGAGTAGGAGTCAAATGCGCTACCATAACTCCTGATGAAGATAGGGTTGAAGAATTCAATCTTAAGGAAATGTGGAAATCACCAAACGGAACTATAAGAAATATTCTTGGCGGTACAGTTTTTAGAGAGCCAATTATATGTTCTAATATTCCAAGACTAGTGCCTGGTTGGACACAACCAATTGTAATTGGAAGGCATGCCTTTGGTGATCAATATAGAGCTACAGATTTTGTTGTTCCTGGTAAAGGAAAATTATCAATGAAATGGGTATCAGAAGATGGCTCTCAAGAAATAGAAGAGGATATATATGACTTTGAGGCAAGTGGAATTGCCATGGGAATGTATAATCATGATAAATCTATCAAAGATTTTGCGAGAGCTTGTTTTAATTATGGAATAAACAGAAAATGGCCAGTTTATCTATCTACTAAGAATACAATCTTAAAAAAATATGATGGTAGGTTTAAAGATCTTTTTCAGGAAGTATATGAAAAAGAATATAAAGAAAAAATGGACGCATTAAATATTGAATATGAACATAGGCTTATTGATGACATGGTTGCATGTGCTCTAAAATGGTCTGGAGCATTTATTTGGGCATGTAAAAATTATGATGGTGATGTTCAATCTGACACTGTTGCACAAGGCTTTGGTTCACTAGGCCTTATGTCAAGCGCTCTAATGACGCCAGATGGCAAAACTGTAGAATCTGAAGCTGCTCATGGTACGGTTACTCGACATTATCGCTTACATCAAAAAGGTGAAGAAACCTCTACAAATTCAATTGCATCAATTTTTGCTTGGACAAGAGGTTTATCTCATAGAGCAAAATTAGATGATAATGAAAAATTGCAGACATTCTCTAATCTTCTTGAAAAAGTTTGTATTAAAACTGTGGAAAAGGGATTTATGACTAAAGATCTTGCTTTGCTTGTTGGCTCTAATCAATCGTGGTTAAATACTCATGATTTTATTGATAAAATTGACTCAAACCTTCAATCTGCAATATCTTAAGTATTTTCTTTAATCTTTTTTAGTAATTGTTCAAATACATGATCCGATTTTGAAAGGTCTTTAGCCCCAGCTAAAGCCATATCTTTTCGGCCTCCACCACCTTTACCTCCCATGGTTTCAGAGCTAATTTTAACTAATTCAACAGCATCATAATCATCTAAGAGATCATCAGTTACACCAATAGCAATTGATGACTTACCTTCATTAGTAGAAATTAAACAAACAATTCCTGTTCCTATATCTTTTTTGCATTCATCAACTAAGTGTCTAAGGTTTTTAGCGTCTACATCACCTACTTTATCAAAGAAAAATTTTGATTTATTAAATTCCACAATCTTTCCATTAAGAATGTCTTTTGAAACCGTTTTTTCTTTTTTCTTAGTTTGTTTTTTCTCTTCTTGTTTTTTCTCTTTTTCATTTATCTTGTCAATTAAAGATGGAGAATCGAAAGCAATAGATCCGGTTACAGCCTCAACCCTTCTAATGCCTGATGCAACGGAATTTTGAGATATTATTTTAAAATTTTTAATCTCACCTAAGTTTTTTACATGAGTTCCTCCACATAATTCTTTTGAAAATGAATCATGGCCCATTGTTAAAACCCTAACCTCACTATCATATTTTTCTCCAAATAATGCTAAAGCTCCAGACTCAACTGCTTTTTCATAAGTTAAAACTTCTAC
The DNA here is from genome assembly GCA_002726005.1 of Rhodobiaceae bacterium. Classification (GTDB taxonomy): domain Bacteria; phylum Pseudomonadota; class Alphaproteobacteria; order MED-G09; family MED-G09; genus AG-430-B22. The sequence continues at coordinate 38,896 of PBRS01000019.1, read as the reverse complement.
CATAACTTCTGAGTCGGCTTTTATAAGATTGTTTATAATTTCTTCAATCTTAATAATTTCTTCCAAATCTAAAGATTTTTGATGACTAAAATCAAATCTAAGTTTTTCAGCTGATACTTGAGAGCCTTTCTGCGTTACATGATCTCCTAAAACTCTTCTAAGAGCCTCATGCAATAAATGAGTAGCTGAATGATTGCACATAATCATTCGTCTATGGTCATTTTCTATTTGTAGATAAACTGTATCTCCTAAAGAAACAGATCCTTTTTCAACTACTCCATAATGTGCGTGAATATTATTTATCTTTTTTTGTGTGTCAGAAATTCTAAATATGAAATCATCATTCTTCGCAATTCCAATATCGCCCATTTGCCCTCCACTCTCTGCGTAAAATGGAGATTGATTAAAGACTAAAATAGCCTCATCACCATTATTAATTTTATTAGATATTTTGTTGTTGAATATTATTTTAGAAATTTCTGCTGCTGACTTATTATTTTGATAACCTAAAAAATCTGTAGATTCACATTGATTTGAAACTTCAAACCATATTTCATCTGTTTTACTATCGCCAGATCCAAGCCATGATTTTTTGGCTTCTTCTTTTTGGTTTCTCATCTCTAGATCAAACGTTTCTTTATCGAGTTTAAGGTTTTTATCTCTGATTAAGTCTTCAGTTAGATCCAGAGGAAATCCATAAGTATCATAAAGTTTAAATGCAGTTGATCCACTAAAAACATCCCCAGAGTTTAATGATTTCGATTCATCATTAAATATTTTTATTCCTTTAGATAAAGTAGATATAAATCTTTCTTCCTCATCAAATACCGTAACCTCAATTAATTTTTCCGCTCGTAATAATTCTGGATAAGCATCACTCATCAATGCTATAATTTTTTTAACAAGATTATAGAGAATTGGTTCTTTTATATTTAACAAATATGCATGCCGCATAGCTCTTCGCATAATTCTTCTAAGAACATAACCTCTCCCTTCATTTGAAGGCAATACTCCATCAGAAATTAAAAAAACAATAGATCGTAAATGATCCGCTATTACTCTAAAGCTTGCAATATTTTCATCCGTCTTATTAATCTTAATTGCATCTTCAATATAATTTATAATTGTAAGAAATAAATCTGTATCAAAATTACTTGTTTTGCCTTGCAGAACTGTTGATATTCTCTCTAGTCCCATACCAGTATCAATTGAGGGTTTAGGTAGAGATTCTCTAGTTTTATTTGAAAGCTGTAAATATTGCATAAAAACAAGATTCCAAATTTCAACAAATCTATCTCCATCTTCATTTTTTGAGCCTGGGGGACCACCATCAATAGTATCCCCATGATCAAAAAAGATTTCTGAGCATGGCCCGCAGGGCCCTTCATCACCCATGGACCAAAAATTATCGTCAGTAGAAATTTTAATAATTCTATTATCAGAAAATCCTGAAACCTTTTTCCATATTTCTTCAGCTTCAGTATCTTCTTTAAATACAGTCAGGAGCAGTCTATTTGATGGGATCTCGAACTCATTTACTAATAAATCCCAGGCTAATCTTATTGCCTCTTCCTTAAAATATTCACCAAAAGAGAAATTTCCTAACATTTCAAAAAAAGTCAAATGTCGGGCAGTGTGACCTACATTGTCAAGATCATTATGCTTACCTCCTGCTCTTACACATTTTTGAGAACTTGTAGCTTTTACAAACTCAGGCTCCTCTTTGCCCTCAAAGTAATTCTTAAATGGCACCATCCCTGCATTAACAAACATCAATGTTGGGTCATTGATTGGAACCAGAGGACTAGAATGAACAATTTTATGATCATTTTTTTCAAAATAATTTAGAAATGTTTTCCTTATGTGAGCAGTACTTTTCATTGCTGCCAAAATAACAGATATTCAGGAATTGGCGCAATAATTATGTAAATTTACTTTGAAGCTACGGATTCTGTTTTATTTTCCTCTGTTTCAGAGACATCAGAAGTATCAGAAGTCTTTTCTGTATCTTTTATAAGGCCAGCACTTTCACGTATTGCTAATTCAATTTGATTCGATATGTCTGGGTTTTCCTCAAGAAATACTTTTGCATTTTCACGGCCCTGACCCATGCGTTCACCTTCATATGAATACCAAGTACCAGATTTTTCAACAATACCTGCTTCAACACCTAAATCAATAATCTCACCTTTTTTGGAAATTCCTTTTCCATACATGATATCAAATTCAATTATTTTAAAAGGCGGTGCAACTTTATTCTTAACAATTTTAACTCTTGTTTGATTGCCTATTATTTGCTCTCTTTCTTTGATCGCGCCTATTCTTCTAATGTCCACTCTAACTGATGAATAAAATTTCAATGCATTACCGCCTGTTGTTGTTTCAGGACTTCCGAACATAACGCCAATCTTCATCCTAATTTGATTGATAAAAATTATCATACAATTAGATTTTGATATTGATCCTGTAAGTTTTCTTAGAGCCTGACTCATTAATCTTGCTTGAAGACCTGGCAAACTATCACCCATATCTCCATCTAATTCTGCTTTTGGTGTCAACGCTGCAACTGAATCAATAACAATGACATCAACAGCTGCCGATCTTACTAGTGTATCAGCTATCTCTAATGCTTGTTCTCCATGATCTGGTTGAGAGATTAATAGCTCTTCAATATTAACACCTAGATTTCTTGCATATACAGGATCCAACGCATGTTCTGCATCAATAAATCCACAAACTCCACCTTGCTTTTGTGCTTCGGCTAAAGCGTGGAGTGCTAAGGTCGTTTTTCCAGAGCTTTCTGGTCCATAAATTTCAATTACTCTACCTTTAGGAAAGCCCCCTATTCCTAAACCAATATCTAAGCCAAGTGAACCACTTGGTATTGAAGAAATTTCAGCAATAGCGCCATCAGAGCCTAATTTCATAATAGAACCCTTCCCAAATTGTTTTTCAATTTGACTTAATGCTGCATCTAATGATTTTGATTTATCCATGTTTTTGTCTTCAACAACTTTCAATGATTTCTTCATTCTTCTACTCCATTCCTTAACTGGTCAACTAGTTATTTGTACTACTTTTGTTCCTTTTTTGCAATAAAAATAAGTTACTGAAATAATTAGATATTTTATTTTTGTTCTTGTTATGATCTAATTTAAATAAAAATTATGAAGGAAAGCAAACGAATCGATAATTAAATATTAATCATCTCTATATATTTTTTCTTTACGCTCATGAGATTCTTGGGCGTCTATAGATAAAGTGGCGATAGGTCTAGCAATTAGTCTTTTTAAACTTATTTCTTCTCCAGTTTCCTCGCAGTAACCATATGATCCGTCATCAATACGCAATAAAGCTTCATCAATCTTTGCAATAAGTTTTCTTTGCCTATCTCTAGACCTTAACTCAAGAGATCTATCAGTTTCAGAAGATGCCCTATCCGCAAGGTCAGCAAAATTCGAGGATTCATATTGGAGATTATTAAGCGTTTCTTTTGTTTCACTTATAATTTCATCACGCCAATCATTAAGCTTTCTTCTAAAAAACTCCTTTTGTTTAGCATTCATAAAAGGTTCTTTTTCTGAAGGAGAATAATTTTTTGGTAAACGAGTAGCCATTTTTTTCTCAACCTGAACGCGGTATTTAAATGATAAATAATAAAATCGCAATAGTTTTATAAATAAAAATAAACTTTGTTGAAATTAGTAACTTTGGTAAGTAAGTTGTGTGATATTTTAAAATTAGAAATAGGTGAATAATGAAATTTGAGGGAACTAAAGATTACATTGCTACTGAGGATTTAAGAATTGCAGTAAATGCTTCAATAAGTCTTGAAAGACCTTTACTTGTAAAGGGTGAGCCCGGAACAGGTAAAACTGTTCTTGCTGAAGAAATAGCAAAAGCTCTAGATATGCCAATTTTAACATGGCATATAAAATCAACAACAAAAGCTCAACAAGGTCTATATGAATATGATGCTATAACTAGGTTAAGAGATTCACAGCTAGGAGATGAAAAAGTCAAAGATGTTAAGAATTACATCAAAAAAGGAAAATTATGGGAAGCCTTTGAGTCTGAAAAACGCCCTATTCTTCTAATTGATGAAATTGATAAAGCTGATATCGAGTTTCCCAATGATTTACTTCAAGAGCTAGATAGAATGGAATTCTATGTCTACGAGACAGGGGAAACAATCGCAGCTGAAAAAAGGCCTGTTGTTATAATTACCTCTAATAATGAAAAAGAATTACCAGATGCTTTTCTTAGAAGATGCTTCTTTCACTACATAAGTTTTCCTGATAATGACACAATGCAAAAAATTGTTGATGTACATTATCCTGATATCAAATCAAAGCTGGTATCGGAATCTTTAAAAGTTTTTTATGAGTTAAGGGAAATACCTGGACTTAAGAAAAAGCCATCTACATCTGAATTATTGGATTGGCTAAAGTTACTTATGAACGAAGATATAACCCCTGAAATGTTAAGAGAAAAGAACTCTAATAATATAATTCCACCTTTACATGGCGCACTTCTTAAAAATGAACAGGATGTTCACTTATTCGAGAGATTAGCTTTCTTAGCTAGAAGAGAAGATAATCAAAATTAAAGATGTTTATTAATTTTTTTCAAGAACTCAAACAAGCCAATATTCCAGTCACATTAAGAGAATATCTCACTCTTATTGAGGCCTTAAATGCAGATATTCCGCAAAGAAAGGTTGAAGATTTTTATTATTTATCAAGATCTACTTTGGTTAAGGATGAGAAGAACTTAGATAAATTTGATAGAGTCTTTGGTAATGTATTTAAAGGCCTAGAGAACATTGAAGAGATAGAAAGCGCTGAAATTCCAGAAGAATGGTTACAACTTCTTAATGAAAAATATCTTACTGAAGAAGAAAAAAAACAAATAGAATCCATGGGTGGTTGGGAAAAGCTTATGGAAGAATTAAAAAAACGTTTAGAAGAGCAAGAAAAAAGACATGAAGGTGGGTCAAAATGGATTGGTACAGCTGGAACTTCTCCATATGGTGCTGAAGGGTACAATCCTGAGGGCGTTAGAATAGGACAAAAAAATAATAGAAATTTCAAGGCGGTCAAAGTTTGGGATAAAAGAGAATTTAAAAATCTTGATGATGATATAGAAATAGGAATTAGAAACATTAAACTTGCGCTAAGACGTTTAAGGAAATTTGCAAGAGAAGGTGCTGCAGATACCTTAGATTTACCTGGAACAATAAAAAATACAGCAGATAAAGGATATCTTGATATATCTTTAGTTCCAGAAAGAAGAAATAAAGTAAAGGTTCTTTTATTCTTTGATATTGGTGGATCTATGGACCCTCATGTTAAATTATGTGAGGAACTATTTTCTGCTGCAAGAACTGAATTTAAAAATATGGAAAACTTCTACTTCCATAATTGCTTATATGAGTATGTTTGGAAGGACAATAGAAGAAGACATGCAGAAAGACTAAATACATGGGATATTCTTCATAAATATTCATCAGATTATAAAGTTATCTTTGTTGGTGATGCGTCAATGAGTCCATATGAAATCACTTATTCAGGTGGTAGTGTAGAGCATTGGAATGAAGAGCCAGGTGGTTTGTGGTTAGAAAGGATAAGTGATATTTACTCTAATGTAATTTGGTTAAATCCCGTTGAAGAAAAACATTGGGAATTTACTCCATCAGCACAAATCATAAATCAAATTTTATCTGGAAGAATGTTTCCTCTTACGCTTGACGGTATTGACAACGCTATGAGAGAACTTAGTATGAAGAAGTAGGTTATGAAGAAATATTTTATATTATTAACATGTGTATTATTTGTTGGATGCTCAACACTGTCGAAAGAAGAAAGATTAGCTCTTGAGACAAAGATTGACCATGAAGAATGCTTAAGCCTTGGTTTTGAAGAAAATACTGAAGCATATGGAGGATGTCGATTAACTTTAAAATCTATAAGAGCACAAGATAAAACAACACAAGCTATCAATAGAAACGGTCTTGATAATAGATTTTGTCGAAGATGGTATTGTTGGTAGAATGAATCCTGAAATTATAGAAACTGATTGCCTAATTATTGGGGCAGGTCCAGTAGGTCTATTTGCTGTATTTGAATTAGGCTTGCTAGATATAAAATGTGATGTAATTGACATTCTTGATAGACCTGGTGGTCAGTGCGCAGAACTTTATCCTGACAAACCTATTTATGATATACCCGGTATTCCAGAAATATCTGGTGATGACTTAACTAAATCCCTAATGAAACAAATTAAACCTTTTCAACCAGAGTTTCATTTATCTACGATTGTAAATGAATTAAAAAAAATTAATGATAATTTATGGGAAGTAGTTACAGATTCGGAAAAAATTTTTCATACAAAAGTTGTTGTTATAGCTGCTGGCGGTGGAAGCTTTCAGCCAAAAAAACCTCCTATCGATTCTATTGATGATTATGAAGGAAAGTCTGTTTTTTATTCAATTAAAAATATTGAAAAATTTGAGAATAAAGAAATTGCAATTGTCGGAGGCGGTGATTCAGCTTTAGACTGGGTTTTAGCTTTATATGAGAAATCAAAAAAATTAACCTTAATACATAGAAGAAAAGATTTTAGAGCAGCTCCTGATACAGTTAATAAAGTTTTGGAATTAATTGAAAATGGATCAATAAATTTTCAACTTGGACAAGTCAAAAAATTAAAAGGCAATGACGGTATTTTAGAATCTATAGTTTGTAAAAATATTGATGATGAAAATGAAATTAAATGTGATGTTATGCTTCCTTTTTTTGGTCTAACAATGAAATTAGGCCCTATTGCTGATTGGGGCTTAAATCTTGAATTAAATCTTATCAAAGTTGATACTGAAACATTTGAAACCAATCAAAAAGGTATTTTTGCTATTGGAGACATCAATTACTATCCAGGCAAACTTAAATTAATACTTTGTGGCTTTCATGAAGGTGCTTTAATGGCTCAAAAAGCACATAAGTATATTTTCCCAGATAAAAAACTTATTTTCCAATACACAACTTCCAGTACAAAATTAAAGAAAAAACTTGGAGTCAGTAATTAGAATTGTTTCTCTGGTAAGTTTATAATTATTCCATCAAGATCATTTGTGACTTTAACTTGGCATGATAGTCTGCTCTGCTCGGTTACATCAAAAGCAAAATCCAACATATCTTGCTCCATTTGTTCTGCTTCACCGGTTTTTTCTACCCAGTTTGTATCGACATAAACATGACATGTTGCGCAAGCGCAAGCACCTCCACAATCAGCATCAATTCCTGGAACGCCATTTTGTAATGCAACTTCCATCAAAGACATTCCTTCATCTGCATCAATCGTGTGCTCTGTTTTATCAAATTCTATAAACGTAATCTTTACCATTAATAATTTTACCTCTACAAATTGATTCTTTATTATGCCTTTTAACGAAAAAACCTATCTATTTACAAGGATTATTTTAATAATTAAAACCCCGAACCACTAAATTTTAAGAATAAAAGAAATAAAATATGAATGAAAAGATAAATAGGCTGAATGATAGACCTTTAAGCATACTTATGCCCAGCTATAGAAGTCATCCCTTTACTGGTGGGCAAGGCATCTATATGAGGCTTGTTACAAAAGCAATGAGAGATCTTGGCCATAAAGTAGAAGTTGTATCTGGTCAACCTTACCCAATCTTGGATGAAGGTGTAAAACTTACTAAACTTCCTTCACTTGATCTCTATTCCTATGACAATCCATTAAAGGCATTTAATCTAAGATTATTTAAAAATAAAATTGACCTATACGAATGGATTAGCCACTTAACTGGTGGTTTTTCTGAGCCATATACATTTGGAGAAAGAATGGCAGAATGGGCCAAATTAAATTACTCCAATTATGATGTTGTGCATGACAACCAAACATTAGCTTATGGCCTCTTAAAACTAAAAGAAATGGGTGTACCTGTTGTTGGTACGATTCATCACCCTATTACAATGGATAAAAAAATAGATATTAAACATGCTGAAACAGTTTCATTAAAAATTCTAAAGTGGAGATGGTATAGTTTTTTAAATATGCAGATGAAGGTCGCAAGAAAATTAGACCCTATTATAGTAGTTTCAGAAAATACAAGAAAAGATCTAGCAAGAGATTTTAAAATTGATATTAACAAGACAAGGAAGGTTCTTCATGGAATTGACCATCTTACATTCCGTCCTATCGAAAAAATCAAAAGGAAACCCAATCAATTAATTACAACTGCAAGCGCTGATGTTCCTTTGAAAGGATTAATATATTTAATTCGTGCGTATGATTTATTATTAAAAGATTTTCCTGAACTTCAACTTGTTGTTATAGGAAAATTAAGAGAGGGTCCAACATCAAAAGAGCTAGACAAAAAAGGAATTAAAGAAAAAGTAAGGTTTGTAAGCGATTTAACAAGTGATGAAATTGCTCAACTTTATGCAGAGTCAACAATAGCTGTTTCACCTTCCGTTTATGAAGGTTTTGGATTTCCTGCTGGAGAGGCAATGTCTTGCGGAATACCTTTAGTTTCTACTAATGGGGGTTCTCTACCTGAAGTTGTTGGCGATGCAGGAATAATTGTAAATCATTCAGATCCGCATTCTTTATATCAAGGAATTAAAGAATTACTTGATGATGAAGAAAAGAGATTAGTATATGGAAAAATGGGCAGAGAAAGAGTTTTAGATAAATTTACATGGGAACGAGCTGCAAGAGAGCTTGTTGATGTTTACAAGGAAGCTATAATTAATGCTAACAATTGATCTCGATAAATTAAATATTGTTGACGGCTCAAAAATATTAGACCTTGGTTGTGGAAAAGGCCGTCACATACATAAACTTTATTATTATAGCAAATGTCATGTAATAGGCCTAGATCTCTCATTAGAGGAATTGAAACATACTTACCAAGGATTTCAACAATATCCTGACATTAATGAATCAAGTGATAGAAAATTTAGCTTAATGGCTGGAACTGCCCTTCAATTACCATTTAAAGATAATACTTTTGATCACATAATTTGTTCGGAAGTATTAGAACATATATATGATTATGAGAATGTTATTAATGAAATATTTAGAATTTCAAAACCAGGGGCTAGTATAGGGGTATCTGTTCCAAGATGGTTGCCAGAGAAAATTTGCTGGCTTTTATCGGATGATTATCACAATGAACCTGGTGGGCATATAAGAATTTTTAAATACTCTGAATTAAAAAAATCATTTTTAAAAAATGGATTTAATTACAGAGGTAAAGAACATAAACACGGATTACATTCTCCTTACTGGTGGCTTAAATGTTTTGTTGGAGTAAAAAAAGAAGATAATACATTTGTTAATTTTTATAAAATATTTCTTGAATGGGATATCATGAAAAGACCTTTATTAACTCGTATCTTAGAAAAGTTATTTGATCCATTAATAGGAAAATCTATAGTTCTTTACTTCAAAAAACATAATTAATTAAAATAAATGAATTTATTAACTAAAAACTTAGAAGGCCCTATAAAAAGAATTGTCTTACTGCAAAAAGAGGATGGCTGTATACCTTGGACTGAAGACGGTGTGTTTGATGCATGGAATCATCTTGAATGCGTAATGGCTTTAAATACTCTTGGGTATTCTAAAGAAGTTAACTTAGGGTTTTCTTATTTAAAAAAAAATCAATTAAATGATGGCTCTTGGTTAGGAGAGCTCGGAAGTACACTGGATATAGATGAAAAAAAAGGGACTTTCATAAATAGAGAAATAGAATCAAAAGTATATTTCAGAGATACAAATTTTGCGGCATATATTGCAACAGCCTGCTGGCATGATTTTCTGATAAATAATTCAGTTGATAACTTAAGTAATAACTGGACGATGATTGAAAAAGCTATAAATTTTGTAATAGAAAATCAAATGGATGATGGGTCAATTAGATGGGCAGCAAAGAGTATTGAAGCACCAAAAGATGATTCACTTTTGACTGGATGTTGTTCAATATACAAAAGTCTAATTTGTGCCATTAATTGTGCCTCAAAATTAAATAAAAAAAAACCTAGTTGGACTCATTCATTAAAAAAATTAGAAAATGCAATCAAAAACAAACCTGAAAGCTTTGATAAGACATGGGAATCAAAAAAAAGATTCTCGATGGATTGGTATTATCCTGTTCTTTGTGGAGTAATCAATGGAAAAAAAGCAGAAGAAAGAATCAATTCACAATGGAATAATTATGTACTAAACGAAAAAGGATGTTTGTGCGTATCGGATCAGCCATGGGTTACTATTGCTGAAACAGCAGAACTTGCTATTGCTTTAATTAAAATTCAAAAAAAAGATAAAGCCACAGAATTACTGTCTTGGATTAATGATTACACAGATAGTGATGGAGCTTATTGGATGGGTAAGCAAATTACTGAAAAGGTATTTTGGCCGATGGAAAAGCCTGGATGGACTTCAGCTGCTGTTATTTTGGCTTACGATGCGCTTCATAATTTTTCAAAAGGTTCTTCTGTTTTCTTAGATGATAATCTAATTTAATTTTTCTAATATTCTCATTGACTTAACAACTTCAACTTCTTTGAAGTTTCCTCCTGATAAGGCTTTCTTGTAAATTTCGTATGGAGGCCTACCACCATCATCAGGGTTTGGAAAAACATCATGGATTGCTAATATTCCTCCTTTAATAATTTTGTCTTTCCAATTATTGAAATCATTTAAAGCAGCTTCCATTGTATGGCCGCCATCTATAAAAACCATTGAGAGAGGTATTTTCCAGTTTCTTGATACCAATGAAGAATCTGAAACTATTGGTATCACAGTATCTAATAAATCAGCTTTACGCAGATTATGCATGAACTCAGGAAAAGAATTTATTCTTCCAGTCTCTTCATCAAAAAGCTCAACATCATGATATTCCCATCCAACTTGATTTTCCTCTGACCCCATGTGATGATCAATGGAATAGATGCAAGAATTTGTACCTTTAACTCCAAGACCCATATAAATTGTTGATTTTCCACAGTAAGAACCTATTTCAAGAATAGGCCCATACTCAGATGATTTAATTGCATAATTGTTAAGACATTTACCTTCCTCATGATCCAAAAAGCCCTTTAAAGATTTAATATATGAAGGAAATTCTTGAGTATTATTTTGCTTTGACATTAGTTCATGTATTTTTGTCTATAATCTGAAAATTCTTTTTTAACTATACTGGCTAAAATATAGACACCAATAAGATTTGGTATAGCCATTAAAAATAGGGATGAGTCTGATAAATCTATTACTTTGGTAAGATCCAAAGATGCTCCAACTATTGCAAATGAACAAAAGATTAATTTATACAAGAGTTCAATGGATTTTTTTTCACCAAAAATGAATGTTACTGCTTTTACACCATAATAAGACCAGGAAATAGCTGTTGAAAATGCAAAAAGAATTGCAACAACAGCTAATACATAAGGGAACCAAGGTAGAACTGATCCAAACGCTTGAGATGTCATTCTTGCTCCTTCTATGCCAGTACCTGAACTAAAAACGCCAGTTGTTATAATTACAAGAGCCGTGATCGTACAAATCACAACGGTATCTATAAATGGCTCTAGTAAGGAAACAATACCTTCTGTTGCAGGTTCACTTGTTTTAACTGCTGAATGTGCAATTGGTGCAGACCCTATGCCTGCTTCATTAGAGAATACCGCCCTTCTAAAACCCAATATTAAAACGCCAAAGAATCCACCTGTAACGCCTTCTGGGGAAAATGCGCCAACAAAAATAGATTTAACCGCAATTGGAATTTGGTCAATATTTACAATTAATATAACTAACGCACTAACAATATATATTATTGCCATGCTTGGAACTAATTTTGAGGTTACTGAAGCAATCCTTTTTATACCTCCAATTATCACTACCCCTAAAAGAAATGCAAATATTGCTCCATAAACCCATGAATTAAGATCTAAAAAACCACCTTGACCACCAGATACATAGATAATTAAATCCAAAGATTGATTGACCTGAAACATATTTCCACCGCCCAGTGAGGCAAATACACAAAAAATAGCGAACATGTAAGCCAAAAATTTTCCTAAAATAGGCATCCCTTTTTCCGATAAACCTTTGGTTAGATAATACATTGCGCCACCAGATACACTTCCATCAGGGTTTATGTTTCTGTATTTAACCCCAAGCGTACATTCACAAAATTTAAGCGACATCCCAAGTAAACCAGATAATATCATCCAAAAAGTTGCTCCAGGACCTCCAAGAGATATTGCGACTGCAACACCACCAATATTGCCCAAACCTACAGTGCCAGATAATGCTGTTGAAAGAGCTTTAAAATGAGAAACCTCTCCGGAAGATTCACCGCTTGTGTACTTACCGCTAACAAGGGCAATAGAATGCCTAAAAGCACTAAAATTCACAAACCGAAAATAAAATGTACAAAAAAGTCCNCCTANAATTANCCAAATTACAATCAACTCAACATTTGTTGAGCCNATNGGCANNCTATAAAAAACTATACTGGAAACTACTTTTGANACNGGCTCAAGAAAATTATTAATANTTTCATCAATNCCTGCAAAAANNTTTATCGGAGTAAAAGATATCAAATTTAATAAAATTATNTTATATAAATTTCTTTTCATAAAATTGAGTAATCCTNTAGATTAAATAGGATATTATTTGGTAAATATTTAAATACAAACAATTTAATAATTTTTTTAGGATAATTATGGCTTCTCTTGAGATTAATACATTAGTTAAAAAATTTTCTGAAACTACAGCTATAGATGATATTTCGGTAAGAATATTAGATGGAGAAATGGTAGGTATTATAGGTAAGTCAGGCGCGGGTAAATCTACACTTATGAGATTAATTAATCGATTAATCGAACCGACAAGCGGATCAATTACTTATAATGGAATTGAAATTACCTCTCTAAAAAGAAAAAACTTAAGAAAATGGAGGTCTAAATGTGCGATGATTTTTCAACAATTCAATCTAATAGATCGCTTAGATGTATTAACGAATGTTTTAAGCGGAACATTAGGTATTAATTTTAAATTACTGAAATTATTAAAGATTTATAGTAAAAAAGAAAAAATTGAAGCACTAACATATTTAAATAATTTAGATCTTTCAGATAAAGCATTACAAAGAGTTGGGACTCTCTCAGGAGGTCAGCAACAGAGAGTGGCTATAGCAAGAGCAATGATGCAGAATCCATCAATTTTACTTGCAGACGAACCTATTTCATCTTTGGATCCAAAAAACTCAAAAGCTGTTATGGATGATATAAAAAGATTAATAAACAAGATGGCATCATGGTCATATGTAACCTGCACTCCCTTGAAATAGCTAAAGAATATTGTGATCGCTTGATTGGTTTATCTGATGGAAAAATAGTCTTTGATGGCCATCCATCTTCTCTTACTAAAGAATTAGCAGAACAATTATACGATTTAGAAAATGAATGATTCTCTCCTTAAAAGGCATACAAATATATATTCTGAGCAATTAAGAAGCAGAAGATTATGGAATGTATTTATCATTCTTATTTTTGCTGTATCTTTTTTTATAAGTTCTTCAATAATTGACTTTAATTTATCTAAAATAATTGATGGTTTTCCAAGGCTTGGTGATTATATCATTAAAATATTACCCAATCTTGATGCTAGCTTAATTTTTGAAAACTCAAAAACCGAAGGCTCCATACAATATTGGTATTTTAACTTTAAAAAATACGCCGCCCTTCTCTATGAAACAATTAATATGGCTGTTTTATCTACTCTAATGGGTTTTGTATTTGCTTTACTGTTCAGCTTTTTATCAGCTAAAAACATAACCCCAAATATTTATAGCTATTATCTCGTAAAAAGATTTTTAGAATTCCTTAGGGGAGTTCCTGAAATTATATTTGCTATACTTTTTGTTTGGGCTCTAGGCGTCGGTCCTTTAGCCGGCATTATAGCAATAACAATTCATACAACTGGTGCATTAGGAAAGTTATTTTCGGAAGTACATGAAAATGCAGACTTGAAAACGTGCGAGGCTATTCGGTCTCATGGAGGTAATTGGGCTTCTGAAATACGCTATGGAATAATACCAAAAGTCCTTCCAAATATAATATCTTATACTCTTTTGAGATTTGAGATCAATATAAGGGCGTCAACTGTTATAGGTTTTGTTGGGGCCGGAGGAATCGGTCAAGAGCTCTATCTTGTAATTAATTTTAATTATTATGAAGAAGTCAGTGCAATAATTCTTCTCATTATATTAACCGTTATAACTATAGATATTTCATCAGGTAGAATTAGGCAAAAAGTTATTGGAGAGATGGATGTCTGAAAAAGATATAATATCTCTCTGTCCAGGAGCATTTTATCCTTTATGGAAGCGCTCACCTATGGTTTTTACCAGTTATATAGCAGTAATTTTCTATTTTCTTTTTTGCTTATATTATTTTGATTTCTCCTTAGGAAAAATACTTTCTGGTTTTTCAAATATGAAACCTATTTTAATTGCAATGTTCACCTGGAATGATTTTTTTGATTGGAATTTTAATTCTATCTTTACTGGGCTAGCTCAAACACTTGGTATGGCATTCTTAGGCACATTCTTAGCAACTTTGGTGTGTATACCAATTAGTTTTATTGCTTCGCGTCAAATTTTCAAATTTGGTTTAATACGTTTTCTTATAAAACGATTTTTAGATTTTATTAGAGGAGTTGATATTTTAATCTGGGCAATTATTTATGTAAGAGCATTCGGTTTAGGGCCATTTGCTGGGTTACTATCTATATTCACTGTTGATGTGGGTACACTTGGAAAGTTATTTTCAGAAGCAACAGATAATGCTGACGCTCGACAAATTGAAGGCATTAAATCAACTGGGGGCAGCAAGGTTTCAGTAATTCGTTACGGATTAATTCCCCAAATCTTTCCAATATTTATTTCGCAAAGTTTATATTTCTTTGAGTCTAATACAAGATCAGCAGTAATTCTTGGTGTTGTTGGTGCTGGAGGAATTGGTTTACAGCTAACTGAGAGAATGAAGGCGCAATACTGGGATCAAACTCTATTTATCATAATATTAATTCTTATAATGGTTGCGATTATAGATACAGCATCAAGGATTATCAGAAAAAGTATCATAGATGAATAAATTCTTTAATGAATCCAAATATTTTTTTCGTATTGGCTTTCCAATGCTTGGCTCACAATTATCATTTATGATTATGTCAGCTACGGATACAATAGTTGCTGGAAGAGCCGGGGCTGATCAACTCGCAGGCCTTGTAATAGCCAATTCTTTTACTTATCCAATTTTCATGTTTATGGCGGGGATAATTTTTTCTGTCATTCCAATTGTAGCTCAACTTAATGGTGAAAAAAAAGATCTAGAAATTGGTCAAAAAATAAGAGAAGTCTTTTGGTTGGCTGTTTTATTAGGGTTTCTTTTAGCTATTATTTTCTATTTTGGAAGTCAATTACTGATCTTTTTACCTATTGATGA
This sequence comes from Rhodobiaceae bacterium, assembly GCA_002726005.1. Taxonomy (GTDB): domain Bacteria; phylum Pseudomonadota; class Alphaproteobacteria; order MED-G09; family MED-G09; genus AG-430-B22. Next base: position 23,351 of record PBRS01000019.1, on the reverse strand, counting down.
AACAATTACTTCAATATCTATTTCTTATCTCAAAGCAATTTCCATAGGTATGTTTTTCTATATATTGTATAGACTATTAAGTTCATATAGCGAGGGCTTAACTCTCACAATTCCAGTTTTCATAGTTGTCTTCATGGGTGCATTAATAAATATTCCGCTGGATATAATATTTGTGTATGGATATTTCGGATTACCAGAAATGGGAGGCGTTGGCTGTGGATATGCTACAACAATAGTCTCAACACTTATGTTTATTGCAATGCTCAGTATTGTTTTGTTTTCTAATTCTTATAAGAAAAATAAATTATTTAGTAAATTTAGCGGACCATCCTTAGGAACTTCCTTAGAGGTTTTCAAACTTGGCACCCCAATTGGTTTTGGTATATTTGTTGAGCTAAGCATGTATTCTGGAGCTGCGATTATTCTTGCTCCACTTGGAGAAAATATTGTTTCAGGCCATGCTGTTGCACTCAATATTGCAAGTATTGTTTTTATGTTACCTTTAGCAATTGGTCTTGCTGCATCAACGAGAATTGGTAATCTGTTAGGAGAAAAAAGATATATTGAAGCCAGATATTCATCCATGGTTTCTGTTTCTCTTTGTTTTATTGGTGCATTGTTTAATATGACACTACTAATTACACTGGGTGATAAACTAATATCACTCTATACGACTGATTTACTGGTCTATTCAATCGCAAGCAATTTAATTATTTTTGCCGCTATTTTCCAAATACCTGATGGTATTGGCATGGGAAGTCTTGGCGCTTTGAGGGGGTATAAAGATACTTTCATGACAATGGTCTTCATTATTGTAGCATATTGGGTTTTTGCAATACCATTTGGGTATTATCTTACTTATTACGGAATAAACCAACCTATGGGAGAAAGCGGAATGTGGATTAGCATGATAGTTGGCTTGATGATATTTGCTGCACTAATTTCAAGAAGATTAAATAAAATATCAGGTAAATATGTTTTAGTTAAAAATTAGAAATTTTCTCTATATATGACTTAGCCATTTGTTGAATTTACTATCTTTTCCTTCAGTAACTTTAAGAAAACGTTTTTTGAGAATCATTGTTGTTTTCCCTATTTCACCATTCCCGACAGGTTTTTTATCTAGGCTTTTAACTGGACACACTAGATGACTTGATGATGTGATAAAAACCTCCCTAGCGTCTTGGAGATTTTCAAGGGGTATACGTCCAATATTGATATTAATGCCCTCATCTTTAGCTATCTCAATAATACTCATTCTGGTAATGCCGTGTAGAACCTGATCCTCGTGAGCTGTCATAAGTACTCCATCCTGATTAACTATAAACACATTAGATGTTGGTGCTTCAGTTACATAACCTTCGGCATCAGTAAGAATTATTTCATCATATCCATTTTTTCTCGCCTTCCACTTAGCCATCATCGGTGAAGTATAGTTTGCAGCAATCTTTATCTGGGGATCAATAATATCTGATCTCCTCTGGTGTATATCTTTTTCAATCCATACACTTAGATAATCTGATTTATGAAACGGATTTATATTCTTTTCGATAATATCTTTCTGAGGCTCATAGGCAGCAATTGCAACAGTGGTAATTGGGTCCTGTGGCACAACATCAATTTCGATAGATGCAATATAAACACTAATTTTGACAAATTTACTTCCAGGATTTTCTTTGGCTGTATCAAAAACGGCGTTAATTAATTCACTCTGCTTAAAGTCAATGGGAATTCCTGCTAGATGACATGAACTAAAGAGTCTTTCAATATGCTCATTAATACGAAAAATAAATGTTCCATTTTCATTTTCAAAAATTGGAATAAAACCAAAAATCAAAGAACCTCTTTGATGAGAATGAGATAAGATATGCACTGTTGCATCATTCCAATCTACAAAATCTCCATTTATCCAAATTTTTCTTTTCATATTATTTAACGAATCACCTTTAAATTTTTATGATAACCTAAAATTACTATGTACCCAATTCTGATAAACATATGGATGACTATTGGCATCATCACCTTCGTCACTTTACTAATAATAAGCGCTCCTTATGGTAGGCATTCAAGATCTGGATGGGGCTTAACAGTTCCTAAGAGATTAGGTTGGATAATTATGGAAAGCCCAGCATTATACCTTCTCTGGATCTACTATTTTCTTTATGATGGATTTAATAATCCTGTTCTCATTTTCTTTTTGATTATCTGGTCAATTCATTATTTCAATAGAAGCTTTATATGGCCAATGAGAATAAAAAAAGATGGAACAATGCCCGTTTTAGTTGCCTTAATGGCCTTTTTGTTTAATGCCGTTAACACATTTTTACATGGCTATTGGTTTTTTCTTTTGGATATTAATTACGATATATCATGGTTTTCTGAGCCAGTATTTATAATTGGTCTTTTAATATTTCTTTTGGGAGCGTTCATTAATATTCGTTCAGATAATATTTTAATGCGCCTAGCAAAAAATACAGAACATGAATACAAAATTCCACAAGAAGGATTGTATAAATATGTATCTAGCCCAAATTATCTGGGCGAAATTATTGAATGGCTTGGATGGGCTATTCTCACTTGGAGCGTATCTGGATTAGTATTCTTCTTTTGGACAATATTTAATTTGCTCCCAAGAGCTATAAGTCATCATAAATGGTACAAAGAAGAATTTGAGGATTATCCAAAAGAGAGAAAAATAATAATTCCAAAAATCCTTTAAGGTCTCTTTCTCATAATTAGTTTGTAATATAAATTTGTTAACCATTTTGGAGTTAACCACATAAGAAAAGCCAAGAATTTATTAATTCCCCCATTTATATATAAATCTTTACCTTTCATTGTTTCATCAAAAGCTTGTTTGGCAACTGTATTTGAACTCATCCACATAAAACTTGGTATAGAGCTTTTGAATTCTCCCATTTGATCGTGAAATTCTGTATGAGTGAATCCTGGACAAACAGCACAACAATAAATATTATTATCTTTATATTCTTTGTGAATACCCTCTGAAAATTTAATTACCATTGACTTAACCGCAGTATACATACCCCCAGAGTTTGATGCTGGCGCAAATCCTGCAAGTGAAGCAATATTAATAATTCTCCCAAAACCATTATTAATCATATTTTGGATAAATAACTGAGTTAAAGAAACAACTGATGTTGATAAAACATTAATAAACTTAATATGGTCTTCATATGAAATCTTGTGAAAATCGTCTAAAGTTCCATAGCCAGCATTATTGACTAANAAATCAGGCATAAAATCATTACTTCTACATTCATCATAAATTCTTTGATACTCAGGTANCTGACTTAAATCTGCAGCAATAACTATTATNTTTATTGAAAACTTAGCCTGTATATCTTCTTTTATCTTAACAAGATTATCTTTNCGCCTAGCTAAAAGGATTAAATTGATACCCTTTTCAGCCATAATATATGCAATATCTTTACCAATCCCAGATGAGGCTCCTGTAATAAGAGCATTTTTTCCAATAAAATTATCTTCCATATCTTAGCTTTCTAATTACAAAACTACAGGATTATAGGTGGATTACCAAGAGTAAATTCAACATGATTTTGTATTCTTGAAGTTTCTTTATCAATGTCACCATTAATATTTAATGGATCAATTTGGTGACCGAACGTAATCGTATATTTAAATTCCTCTTTGTTTACCAATTCGCTGAAGAGGCTAATATTCTTTAATTCTTCATTAAAGATATCTAAAAAATAATAAAAAAGTGAATTATGACCATTCATATGAAAAGGTATAATAGGGGCATTATATTTTTTAGATAACTTAACAACAGTACTTAACCAGGGTCTTTCAAATAATTTTAAACCTTTTCTTTTAGAAAGGCGCGAAGATGGAAAAATTAACAAACATTTACCCATACCAAGAGTCTCCTTTGTTCTTTTCAAAATTTCTTTGCTTTTAGTAATATTTTTGTTGTCATCATTCCAATCGACAGGAATAATAATGTCTTCAAAACCTTTTGATAGCTTAATCATGTCAATATTTGCATAAAGAGTATAATCAGGTCTCCTATCCTTCATAACCTCAAACATTACAATGCCGTCTGTCAGACCCGTTGGATGATTTCCAGCTAATATTATAGGGCCATTTTTTGGAACTAATTCAATATTTCTTATATCTAAATTAAATTTCAGCAGATTTGTTAAATATGTAAAGCATTCAAGGCCAGATACATTAGAAATGTCATCAGTAATATTTTTTGCTGCTCTATATTTAAATATTTTAAAAATTATTGGCTTTATAACCGACCATAAAAACCTATTAGACATCAGCTTAGGACATCTTTCTTCTATAATTTCATCAATTGGATGAATTCTATGCATCTAATATACTCTCGATTTTTATATCCCTTTGCCTTCTTGCATTAAGAACAAACCCCATTGCGGCACAAAGAGAAATTATTGCTGAACCGCCATATGAAAGCATCGGTATTGGGACACCAACTATTGGAATTAATCCAGTTATCATCGCACAATTAATAAAAAAATATAAAAAAATTAATACGGATATTGATCCGCATGCAACTGAACTAAACCGACTTCTAGCTACAATAGAAGTGTGCATTGATATTATAATGAAATAGAAAAAAATTGAGAAGATAAATACTCCACCTATTAATCCTGTTTCTTCAAGGAGTACAGCTAACATAAAATCATTATGTTTTTCAGGAAGAAAGTTAAGCTGGCTTTGTGTTCCTGACATAAATCCTTTTCCGGTTAAACCTCCAGAACCAATAGCTATTTTTGATTGAATTATATGATAACCTGATCCAAAAGGATCTTTGTCGGGATCAAGAAAAACTTCCAATCTTTTCATCTGGTAAGGTTTTAAGCTAGTTATAATAAGAGGGATAGTCATAAAAACCACTGATGAGCCTAATGCAACCCATTTTAAATAAAGTCCGGAAAAAAATACAGTTGCAAACCCAGCTAGAATTAATAAAACAGCTGTTCCCAGATCAGGTTGATTTAAAATTAAAAAGGAGGGAATTAGAATCAACATTATTGGAAATACATTGTATCTTAATTGCCTAGATTTTCTTTCTCCAAAAAAACTATAATAAGAAGCTAATGTTAAAATTAATATGAATTTTAGAAACTCTGATGGCTGAAAGCTTGTTCCTCCTAGGTTTATCCATCTAGACACTGTAGAAGCCTCAAATATATAAAGCCAAATCAGCATAGCTAATATAATAAAGTACATTGGAAAGGAAATAACTCTGAGAATTCGAAAACTAATAAAGGAAAAAAATATGAAAACTATAAATCCAACTATTAAACGAAAAAAATGATTCATTACTATCTGATTAAATTCTCCACCAGAAATAGAAAATAACATCAATAATCCCGTGAAACCTAACATCAGTAAACAAAGTGGTATACCATAGTTAATAGTTCTAAATTTATTAAAGTAGGGAGTTCTTTTACGTAAAATACCCTTTCTTTGTTTTCTATACATTTTTATGCCTTTGATGCTTGAGTTTTAATTTTTTGACATGCTAGCAAAATATCTCTTCCAAGAGGTGCAGCTTTTTGGCTTCCTGAGCCACCGTGCTCTATAACAATTGAAACAGAATATTTTGGTTGCGTTGTGGGCGCATAACCAACAAAAAGAGCATGGTCTCTTTCTTTCCTGATCTTTGAAACAATTATTTCTTCTTTTCTTTCTTCTTCAGTAATTTCTTTTACTTGTGAAGTTCCGGTCTTACCTGCCATTCTCCAGCTATCTATTTCAATCCTACTAGAATAAGCATTACTTCCTTTTTCGTTAACAGCTACATCCAATAAATTTCTTAACAAATCTAAATTAGAAAAATTAAATCCAGCAGGTCTTATTTTGTTTTTTTGATTTAAATTTGGTGATTTAATTATTTTAGGCTCAATATAGAAACCTTTGTTTGCAATCATAGATATCATTACATTTAATTGCAAAGGGGTAGCAGAAATATAACCCTGACCTATACCAGCAACTAATGTATCCCCTAAATTCCAATTATTATTAATATTATTCTCTATCCAATTCTTAGTTGGCACTAGTCCATTTCTCTCATTATTACTAATTAGATCGAAATTTTTACCAAATCCTAATCGAAGAGCCATATTAGTAATCTTTTCAATGCCAAGTCTTCTAGCAAGGTCATAAAAATAGACATCGCAAGATTCTTTTATTGCCTTTCTAAGATCAACCTCTTTATGGCCTTTATCCTTCCAACAATGAAAATTTCTTTGTCCATATTTTGTTTTTCCATTACAAAAAACCTTATCATCTGGTTTAAGTAATCCATCCTCAAGACCAGCTAAAGTAGTGACAATCTTAAATGTTGAACCTGGAGGATATTCACCATTAATAGCTTTATTTAAAAAAGGCTTTCTCTCATCTTCTGATATTTTATTCCACTCATCATAACTAAAACCATCAATAAATTTATTGCTATCAAAACTTGGTGTTGAACACATAGCCAAAATTTCACCATTTTGGACATTCATTACTGTTGCTGCACCTATGTTATTGCCCATTATTTTATGAACAGCATTTTGAAGGTCTTGATCAATTGTTAGAACTAAATCTTGACCATTTATTGCTTTATTTTCTTCCAAAATACGTACATTTTTTTCTTCAGAATTTACTTCAGTTTTTACATAACCTAAATGACCAGATAAAATATGATCGAATTTTAACTCTAAACCAGAAATTCCAATAGTTTTTAAACTTTTTGAATTTGAATCATTTTTCAAGCCTGTATATCCAATAAGATGGGAAAAACTCTTAGAATTGATATAAGATCTTTTCGAGTCATCTTCGATTAAAAAACTCTCTAAATCATCACTTAAAAAATTTAAAGCAGATATTTCATCAATAGTTAAGTTTTCTTTAATATCTATTTTTTTTAATTTTTCGTTAAATATTCTCTTATTTATCTTCTTAATTTCATTATTGTTTAAGCTTAATTCATTACTAATCTTTTTTATAATTACCTCATCAGGCAAAGATGATCCTGAGGAATAAGTTAATTTAAAATTAGAAGAATTTAATGCTAATTCATTGCCATTTCGATCGAAGAATATTCCTCTTTTAGGAAACAATGGAGTTATTCTTATACGATTCTTATCAGATAATAGTAAATATTTATCTTGCTCGCTAACTTGAAGTTTCCAGAGCCTAGATAAAAGAAATGATGAAAGAATAAACATTCCTCCACCAACAAAAAATACACGACAATTTATGTCGTTGTTTTTTTCATACATTTTTAATTTTTATACTGATTCCTTCGCTACCTACCATAAGGTGTGCTTAGCATATCTCTCATCGCTTTGATGTTTTTCATCACTTTACCTGATCCTAAAGCTACACTAGATAAAGGTTCTTCAGCATATTGCACTTTCAATCCTGTTGCGCGCTCAATAACTACATCCATATTATCTAATAATGACCCCCCTCCAGTTAAAAGAATGCCATTCTCATAAATATCACCAGTTAATTCAGGTGGAGCTGACTCAAATGCCTCTTTAATAGTCTCTGTAATTTCAAATAATGCCTCAGCTAAGCTTTCGGAAACATGTCTCTCAGTAATTTCTTTCTCTACCGGGACACCTTCTGTTATTTCTTTACCTTTTATTGTCATCTTTCTTCCATCACCGTGTTTAGGAATAATTCCTGAACCAATATTTATTTTAAGTTGTTCTGCTGTAATTTCACCGATTTCAATATTTTCATTTCTCTTTAAATGAGAAATAATTGATTTATCAAATTCATTTCCACCAACTCTGATAGATTTCGAAAAAACTATCCCGCCAAGAGATATAATTGCAATCTCAGTAGTGCCCCCGCCAACATCAATTATCATTGAGCCTTTTGCTTCATTAATTGGAAGATTGGAACCTATAGCAGCAGCCATAGGCTCCTCGATTAAGAAAACTTTTCTAGCTCCAGCAGCTAAACCAGAGTCCAGAATAGCTTTCCTCTCAGCAGGGGTAGAACTTGCGGGAACACATATCATTAATCTTGGACTAAAAAGGCTCTTATTGAATAAGGATTTACTTATAAAATATTTTAGCATTTCTTCAGCAGCTAGATAATCAGCAATTATTCCTTCACGCATTGGCTTTATGGTTTCAATGTTTTCTGGGGTTCTCCCGTGCATCTCTTTTGCTTTTGAGCCAATAGCAATTATACCCATATTTAAATCTTCTTTATCGACAGCCAAAATTGATGGTTCATTTAAAACTATTCCATTATCTTGGTGATGAATAAGCGTATTAACTGTACCTAAATCTATAGCTAAATCAGAGCTAAGAAAATTCAAATATTTTTTCAAAAAATTCTCCTAATTAATTAGCTATCTCCTCAGGAATGCTTTTCTCTCTTTTAACCATAAGACGATTTAAAGCGCTTATATAAGCCCGAGCAGAAGCTACCAAAGTATCAGTATCTGCACCTCTTCCTATAACTGTCTTACCTGATTCGTGTAATCTTACACTAACTTCCGCTTGAGCATCAGTTCCTTCTGTAACAGCATGGACCTGGTATAACTGTAAACTGGCTGTATGAGGAATAAGAGTTCTTATTGAATTAAATAAAGCGTCAACCGGACCGTCACCCTCAGATTTATTTTGTTTAACTTCACCATCTATCTCTAATGAAAGATCTGCAAATTGTGGGCCTTCTGTTCCAGCATAAATAGATAATGATATTAATTTTATAACATCTAGGCCTTTTGAAAACTCATCATCAATTAAGGCGATAATATCATCGTCAAAAACTTCTTTTTTCTTATCAGCTAAATCTTTAAACCTATAAAATGCATCATTTAATTGATTGTCGGCTAACACATACCCAAGCTCTTTAGCTTTTTCTTTAAAAGCATGTCTTCCTGAATGTTTACCCATCACTAATGTGGATTCATTTAAACCAATACTTTCTGGAGTCATTATTTCATATGTTTCGTTATTCTTGAGCATTCCATCTTGATGGATCCCAGATTCATGTGCAAAAGCATTTTTTCCTACAATCGCTTTATTGAATTGAACTGGAAAAGATGTGACTGAGGATACAAGTTTTGAAGCACGAGTGAAAAGGGTTGTTTCAACTCCTGAGTCATAATCTAATATATCATTTCTTACTTTCATAGACATAACAATTTCTTCAAGGGCGGCATTACCAGCTCTTTCACCAATTCCATTCATGGTGCACTCAATTTGTCTTGCACCCGCTCTGACGCCAGATAAAGAATTTGCAACTGCTAAACCTAAATCATTATGACAATGTGTTGAGAAAATAACTTTATCTGAATCTGGTATGTTCTTTATTAAGGAGTCAATTATTTCATAATATTCATCTGGGGTTGTATAACCAACTGTATCAGGAATATTAATTGTTGTAGCTCCAGATGATATAGCCATATCAACACATTTAAATAAAAAATCTCTGTCTGTTCTTGTGGCATCTTCTGCTGACCATTGAACATCTTCTACTAAATTTCTTGCTCTTGATACAGAGAAATTAATAGCATCAAGAACCTCTTGTTCATTCATTTGTAATTTGTATTGCATGTGAACAGGGCTCGTTGAAATAAAGGTATGAATTCTAGGATTTTTTGCATACTTTAATGCCTCAGCAGCCCTATCGATATCCTTTTGTCCAGCCCTAGATAACCCACAAACTTGAACATTTTTTACTATTTTAGAAACTTCTTTTACTGACTCAAAATCACCATTTGATGCGATTGGAAATCCAGCTTCAATAATATCTACGCCCATTTCATCAAAAATTTCAGCGATTTGTATTTTTTCCTCAAGTGACATTGAGGCTCCAGGAGACTGTTCACCATCCCTTAGAGTTGTATCAAAAATTTTAATATAATTATCTTTACTATTCATTTATTACTCCATCTGTATTGAGTGTGTTTTTAACCTCTGAGAACAAAAATATTTTGAACCTCAGAGGCAAATCAGGAGTAATGCTAATAAACCTAGAACAACAAAAGAATTATTGTTGAAAGAATTGATGCTTTCAAAAAAATTAATATTATTTTCTAATTGTTCCATTTCATTACCTTTAAAAAGATAAATGCATGAAATTTTTGATTTATTCAAGAAAAATTAATTTTTTTCTTTATCTACAAGAGAGTTTTCGCCAATCCAGGGCATCATACCCCTTAGTTTTGTACCAACTTCTTCAATAGAATGAGAATTAGATTTTTCTCTCATTGCATGGAACTCTTTATTAGAGCCTTCCTTATTTTCATTAATCCACTCTTTTGTAAAATTACCAGATTGAATATTCTCAAGTACTTTTTTCATAGCTTCTTTTGATTCATTTCCTACTACTTTTGGTCCAGACACATACTCACCATATTCAGCAGTATTAGAGATAGAGTAATTCATATTTTTAATTCCTCCCTCATACATAAGATCAACAATTAATTTCATTTCATGAAGACATTCGAAATAAGCCATTTCAGGAGCATATCCAGCCTCAACAAGAGTATCGAATCCATTCCTGATTAATTCAACAACTCCACCACAAAGCACAGCTTGTTCTCCAAATAAATCAGTTTCGCATTCTTCTTTAAATGTTGTTTCTATGATTGCAGCTCTTCCGCCGCCGATTAGAGAGGCATATGATAAGCCAATATCAAGAGCATTTCCTGTAGAGTCCTGATGAACAGCAATTAAGCAAGGAACACCTGCTCCTCTTTCATATTCCGATCTCACTGTGTGCCCAGGTCCTTTTGGTGCCACCATAACAACATTAAGGTCATCTCTAGCATTAATTAAATTAAAATGGATATTTAGACCATGTGCAAAAAATAAGGATGCATTTTCTCTCAGATTTGGTTCAATATCAGAAGTATAAATATCTGCCTGCAGTTCATCAGGGGTTACCATCATCATAATATCAGCCCATTTTGCCGCATCAGCTACTGTTTTTACTTCAAATCCAGCATTTTGAGCTTTTTTCACTGAGCTGGAATCTTCGCGAAGCGCTATACAAACATCACTTACGCCACTATCTCTTAAATTAAGTGCATGCGCATGTCCTTGGCTGCCATAGCCAATGATAGCTATTTTATAATCAGTTATAAGATTTTTATCTGTATCACTATCATAATAAACTTTCATTTTCGTCTCCTCTAAATAATTATTCTTTCTGACCTCTTGATATTGCAGCTAAGCCAGTTCTTGATATATCAATTAAACCCAATGGCCTCATAAGCTCAATAAATGAGTTAATTTTATCCATTGCTCCGGTAAGCTCAAAAACAAATGAATTTTTTGTTGTATCAACTATCTTCGCTCTGTAGGTTTCAGAAAGTCTTATAACTTCTTCACGATTCTGTCCATCATATTCAACTTTAATTAATGCCATTTCTCTCTCTATTGATGGTCCATCTGTAGTTAGATCTTCAACTGAATCAACAGGCACAAGTCTTTCTAGTTGGTGCTTAATTTGATTAATTGTCATCAAACTACCATTTGTAACAATTGTTATTCTAGATTTATGGCTATCTTCGTCTATTTCAGCGACATTTAAGCTTTCGATATTATAACCTCTACCAGAAAATAAACCTATCACTCTTGCCAAAACACCAGCTTCATTACTTACTTTTATGGATATGGTATGTGATTGTTGATCTTCTTTTTTTAATTTAATCATCTTAAATTAATACCTTTCCTTCATCAGAAACCTCTGGGTTATCATCACTTTCTCCCAGAAGCATTTCATTATGCGCTGCTCCAGAAGGAATCATAGGATAACAATTCTCATCTTGGTCAACTACACAGTCAAAAATAACTGGTCCTTGGTAATCGACCATTTCTTGTATTTTTTGATCAAGTTCATCAGGCTTTGTTGCTCTAAGACCAAGGCAGCCATAAGCCTCAGCAAGTTTAACAAAATCAGGCAAAGAGTCTGTATATGAATGGGAATATCTTCCGCCATGTAATAATTCTTGCCATTGCCTTACCATTCCCATGTACTGATTATTTAAAATAAACACCTTAACAGGAAGCTTATGCTGAACAGCTGTTGATAGCTCTTGGATATTCATTAATATCGATGCTTCACCGGCAATATCAATAACCAAACTACTAGGGTGTGCTACTTGTACACCGATTGCTGCAGGCAAGCCATAACCCATTGTCCCAAGACCACCTGAAGTCATCCATCTGTTAGGTTGATCGAATTTATAATATTGAGCAGCCCACATTTGATGTTGCCCTACTTCAGTAGTTATATATGAGTCATTATCTTTGGTTAGCTCATACAATCTTTCAACTGCGAATTGTGGTTTTATCACTTCAGTAGAATTTTTATAATTCAAAGATTTTTTACTTCTCCATTTTTCAATTTGCTCTAACCATGCATCAGTATTTACCCTTAGGCCTTTAGATTTCCATTTTAATAAAATACCTTCTATTGCGTGAGCGCAGTCACCGACTATAGAAACATCAACTGGGACAGTCTTGTTCATTGATGAAGGATCAATATCAATATGTATCTTTTTTGAATTAGGTGAAAAAGCATCTAATCTTCCTGTAACCCTATCATCAAACCTTGCGCCAATATTTATTAAAAGATCACATTCATTCATAGCTAAGTTTGCTTCATAGGTGCCATGCATTCCAAGCATTCCAAGCCAATTATTTTCATTTGATGGAAATGCACCTAAACCCATTAAAGTACTAGTAATCGGAAAACCAGTTAATAAAACAAGCTCTTTTAATAGATGACTTGCTTCAGAGCCAGAATTTATAACTCCTCCACCAGTATAAAAAATAGGCTTCTTTGCGTTTGCCATTAACTCTATAGCTTCATCAATGAAACGCATATCTGGTTTAATTTGAGGATTATAGTTTTCTGACTTAATTTCATTTGGTGGAAAATATTTTGCGTCAGCAAATTGAATATCTTTTGGAATATCTACTACTACTGGACCAGGCCTTCCGGAGATAGCCACATAAAAAGCTTCATGCAATATATGACATAAATCATCAGGATCTTTTACAAGCCAATTATGTTTAGTGCATGGTCTTGTAATTCCAACTGTATCTGCTTCCTGAAAGGCGTCAGTTCCAATTAAGTGAGTTGGCACTTGACCAGAAATACAAACTAGAGGTATTGAATCCATCATTGCGTCAGTTAAACCTGTGACCGCATTTGTAGCTCCAGGCCCAGATGTTACAACCAAAACACCGGGTTTCCCTGTTGATCTAGCATAACCTTCTGCTGCATGCGCGGCCCCTTGCTCATGCCTTACTAAAATATGCTTAGGTGATTCATTGCTTTTGAATATCTCATCGTATAATGGTAGAACAGCGCCACCAGGATATCCAAAAATATGATCAACTGAATGATCTTTTAAAACCTTCAGTATTACCTCTGCTCCAGTCAATTTAGTCATAGTTTTTTCCATTTAAAGATATGCAAAAAATTAGATTCTTAATACATAAAGGTCAAGAGTTTTATAATTTTTTAATAAAATAATCTATTATTTTATCTGATTCTTGCGTAGAAAAGCTTTTCCATGAAATCATCTGATGTTTTAACCATGTTATTTGTCTTTTTGCATATTGATGAGTTCTAAACTTAATCAAATCCTTAGCTTCATCAATATTAATTTTTTTGTTTAAATATTCTTTAATTTCACTAACACCAATTGCATTTAAAATTGGGGCTTTATTGTCATAATTTAATTCCATTAAAGCCTTCACTTCTTCTACTGCCCCTAATTGAAACATATCATCACATCTATCGTCGCAACTTTTATATAGTTTTTCTCTATCTGAGCTAAGTTTAATTTTAATAAAATTATATTCAAAAACCTTTTCTTTATCTAACTTCCAATACTCAGAAATCTTTTTGCCTGAACCTCTATATACTTCTAGGGCCCTTAAAATTCTCTGCTGATCATTCTTATTTATTATTTCATATGCTTTAATATCTGTAAATTTAAGCTCGCCATATAAACTTTCTAAACCTTTTGAATTCAATTCCTCTTTTAAATCATCCCTAATTTCTTGCTTAATATCAGGAATTGGTGACAATCCATCAGTAATAGCTTTAAAGTACAAACCTGTTCCGCCAACTATAATAGGAATTGAACCTTTTTTTAAAATCTTTTCAGTAACTTTCTTTGCTTCATTTATCCATTTCCCAACGGACCACAATTCATTGCCATTTACAAAACCATAAAGATGGTGATTAGGGTCATTCTTTTTTGGTTTAGGTCGAGCCGTAAGAATTTCTAAGTCCTTATATATTTGTATTGAATCAGCATTAACTACTTCACCATCAATTTTTTTAGCTAATGTGTTTGCAAGTGATGATTTTCCTGAGGCTGTAGGCCCAGCTATAAGAATAATTTTGTTTTTCATACTATTTAGATAATAAAATAAGACTAAAAAAATAAATATCAAAATATAACAAACTATTTTATTTAAATATGCTATCTAAATATCTAGTAATATACAAAAGAGAAATAATGTCATTAATACTTCCATTTAAAGCTCTAAGACCATCTATAGATAAGGCAAATGATGTAATTGCTCCACCTTATGATGTTCTAGACTCTAATGAAGCAAGGGAAATGGCAAAAAATAAACCATATAGTTTCTTGCATATCTCAAAACCAGAAATTGATCTTGGAAAAGAAATAAATTTTAATGATGAAAGTGTTTATAAAAAAGGTGCAGAGAATTTAAAAAACTTTATTAAGGATGGTGTTCTTTTTCAAGATAAAAATGAGTGTCTCTATCTTTATGAAATAACCCTTGAAAACAAGACCCAAACTGGATTTGGTTGTATTGCTTCAATTGAGGCGTATAATAATAATACAATTAAAAAACATGAATTTACAACCCCTATAAAAGAAGATGATCGTGTTTTAAATATCAAAGAACTCGAAACTCAGACAGGTCCTGTTTTATTGGCTTACAAGCAAAACTCTTTTATAAAAAAATTATTAGAGGAAAATAAAAAAGGTGATCCGGTTTATAGTGTAATAGGCCCAGACTCTTCACAACATAAAATATGGCCAATAGAAGATAAATTAGAGATAAATAAAATTGTTTCTGAAGTGAACTCGATGGGTAAATTATATATAGCTGACGGACATCATAGATCTGCTGCCGCATCAAGAGTTAGTGAAGAAAGAAAGAAATCAGCAAATAACAAAAATTCAAAAAGTCACAATTTTTTTCTATCAGTTGCTTTTCCTCACTCTGAAATGAATATCTTAGATTACAATAGAATTATTTTAGGATTAAATAATTATAGCCCTGATGAACTTTTAAATAATATTAATAAAAATTTTATGATTAATAAAATGTCTAGCTCATTCAAACCTATTCAAAACAATGAATTTGGAATGTTTTTAGATAACGCTTGGTACAAACTTAATTTAAAAGAAAATATTACTATAAAGGATGACCCAGTAACTTCATTAGATGTATCTATTTTACATGATTTAATTATTTCTCCATTACTTGGAATTGAAGATGAGAGAAGAGATGAAAGAATAAATTTTGTAGGTGGTGCAAGAGGTGTGGAAGAATTAGAAAAAAGAGTAAAACATGGGAAGTACGACATAGCGTTTTCTTTATTCCCAACTCCTATTGAAGCACTTTTTAAGGTTGCAGATGCAGATAAAGTAATGCCTCCTAAATCTACATGGTTTGAACCAAAATTACTTGATGGATTACTTTCTCATAAGATAAATGATTAATCAGACTGCTCTTTATTAAATGAAAGCGCAACTAAAGATGAAACCCTGTATTCTGGTCTCCATACCCTAAGAAGAATTCTCTCATCTCCAGCATCTTTTCTTTCCTGAAGAATTTTATAAACTTGGTCAGGGTTTACGACTTTAACTGTGGATTGATAGGTCATATTACCTGTGACTTTTTGATAAGTGACACTCATTAAAACACTTCCTGCGGTAATCTTTTTTGATATTGCCTCTGAGTTTTCATCAACATCTATAACCGCAACACCAATTATATTTGAAGGAATATTTTCTTTTCTGCGTATTTCAGTTGTAAGCTCTCCAAAACTAATACCTAAAATCTTTTTTGACTCTTCTTCAACTTGACCTTTAAGAAAAGTCTCCTCATTGCCCTCTAATCTTCCTAATTTAACAGTGACTGTTTTATTTATCCCAAGTCGGATTAATTCAACTTTAACTTTCTTACCTATATCAGTATTTGCAACATTAGTTGTTAATTCTCTCATTTTATTAATGTCTTTGCCGCCAAATTTAATAATAACATCGCCGGTTTCTATCCCTGCTTTATCTGCCGGACCTCCTTTAACAACATCCTGTACAAGCGCTCCTCTTTCCTCTTTTAAATCCATATCTTTGGCTACATCTTCAGTAACATCCTGAATAACAACACCTAACCAACCTCTTCTGGTTTCACCATATTCCTTTAATTGATTAATTACAGGTTGAACTAATTCAGAGGGTATTGAAAAACCTATACCAATAGATCCGCCAGTTTGTGAAAAAATCATTGTATTAACTCCAATAACTTCTCCATCAAGATTTATAAGCGGTCCACCAGAGTTTCCTTTATTAATCGGTGCATCAGTTTGAATAAAGCTGTCATATGGACCTGAGCGTATATCTCTGCCGACTGCAGAAATAATACCTGCTGTTACGCTTCCTCCAAGCCCAAGAGGATTGCCAATAGCAATTACCCATTCTCCAACTTTTGACTTTTTACTATCTCCAAAAGTAATAAAAGGTAAATCTTTATTTGCTTCAATCTTTAATAGAGCTAAATCCATTCTAGAATCAAGACCTATAACATCAGCTACAAATGTTTCATCATTATTAAGTGTTACTTTTACTGTGGTTGCGCCCTCAACGACATGATTATTGGTCACAATATAACCATCACTTGAAATTATAAAACCTGAACCACCTGACCTTTGAGGTCGTCTATTTTTTCTATTAGGTCTTCTTTCAAAAAAATCTCTAAAAGGGTCATCAAAAAAAAATGGAGGGGCTTCTCTAGATTCACCCTCATCTTCTTCCTCTTTAAATTCCTTTTCAGATAGAATATTAACAACAGAAGGAGAGTATTCTTCTGCTAATTCAGTAAAATCAGGTAATTCAATAGAATAAACTGGAGATGAAACAAAAAATAGAAATAGAGCAAAAAAGTAATATCGTCTGAAGCTTATCATTATTTTAATCTATCTTAACTAATTCAGGACATAGCTTATCACTTAATCTATCATTTCTCTGAATTACACTTATTAATTCAAGATCTTCTTTACTAAGTTTTGTAATATTAGATTTATTACTAGATATCGCATTTGGGTCATTGAGATATTTAAAAAATTCGCTGTCCGGTGATAATACCATAGTTGTATCTGATCCAAGAGACTCTTCATATGATTTCATTGAACGATAAAAAGCGAAGAAATCTGGATCAAGACCATAAGCAGAAGCAAAAATTCTATTCCTACAAGCATCACCAGTACCTCTTATAATCTCCGCATCTCTAGTCGCCTCTGCTACAAGAACTGTTACTTTTTTTTCAGCTTCAGCTCTTATTCCTCTCGAAATTTCTTGGCCTTTAGCTCTAAATTCTGCAGCTTCTTGCTGTCTTTCAGTTTGCATTCTTCTATATATAGCCTGACTATTTGCATCTGGTAGATCTGCCCTTTTAATTCTAACATCTATAATGTTTATTCCTAAATCATTTGCCTGAACATTAACAATTTGGCTAATTCGCGCCATTAATTCATCTCTTTCATCTCTAACAACAGTTACAAACTCTTCACCGCCTAATACAGATCTTAAACTGGAAGAAACAATAGCCTGAAGTCTTGAGCGAGCAATCCTCTCATCACGAACACTTATGTAAAACTGCAAGGGATCACTTATTTGCCATCTAGTAAATGAATCAACAACCAAACGTTTTTGATCTGATGCAATAACTTCCTCTGCAGGTGAGTCTAAGTCAAGAATTCTACGGTCTAAAAATTGAACTTGCTGAATGAATGGTACTTTAATTTTAAGACCTGCATCAGTTATTGGAGCCCCAACTGGTCTTCCGAATTGAAGAACGATAGCTTGTTTTGTTTCATGTACAGAATAAAAAGTATTAACTGAAACTAAAAACAGTAGACCCAAAAAAATCAATAATGCTATTTGTTTTCCTTTCATTATTGATCTCCTTTTTTTCTTACTTCATTGAGAGGTAGGTATGGCAATACTCCTTGACCACCTACTGCATCGCTATCAATAATTATTTTGTTCATATCATTAAAAACTTTTTCCATAGTCTCTAAAAACAACCTTTGTCGTGTAACATCTTTTGCTTCAATATATTCGGAATATATGGAAACAAATCTTTTAGCTTGCCCTTCAGCTTCAGCAACAGTTTGAGACTGATATGCTTCTGATTCTCTTCTAATCTTCTCTGATTCACCTTGAGCTTCAGGAACAACCTTATTTGCATAAGCATTAGCTTCATTTCTTGCTCTTTCTTGGTCAGCTCTTGCAGCCTGAACATCTCTAAAAGAATCAATAACTGCTGAAGGTGGATCAACTTTCTGCATCTTTACTTCTCTAATCTGTATTCCAGCACCATAGGAGTCTAATGTCTCTTGCATTAATCCTCGCACATCTTCTTCAGTTCTTTGTCTTGCACCAGTCAATATTGGTTGAATTTCTGAATTACCTACAACTTCTCTCATAGCACTTTCAGCAACTGCTTTAATGGTTCTTTCTGGAAATTGAATTCTAAATAAAAATGCAGCAGCATCGCTAATAACCCAAAAAACAGAAAAATCTATATCTACAATATTTTCATCACCTGTTAGCATTAGGCTTTCTTCTGGGACATCTCTCATTGATCGAGAAGTGTTCCCAAATGATGATGATGATGATCCTCTCATTCCAATGTCAATTCTATTTACAATTGTAACTTTTGGTGTCTTAACGCTTTCGATTGGCCAAGGAAGATGATAATGAAGACCTGGAGAAGTTTGGCTTACGAACTTTCCAAACCTTAAAACTACTCCTTGCTCGTCTGCATTAACTCTATATAAACCACTTAGAGACCACAATAAAATAACAATAACAAAAAGGAGAAAAAACCCTCTCTTCCCTTTGCCGCCGCCAGGAATAAGCCTATTTAAATTTTTTTGAAATCCGTCAAAAGGGTTTTCGAAATTAGGTTGCCTTTGATTATTTGAAGAACCTCCCCATGGATCTTTGTTATCACCATTCCAACCACTTGTATTTTTATTTACTGTTGTCATAAAACCTACTACTTTTGTTTAAAAACTATTTACCTAATGTGGTTCTTATAGGACAAAATTCAATACTAGGTAAATAGATTTTACAAATATTAACAAAATTTAACCAAATGGATAGGAAAATGTCTAATTTATCTGAAGAAGAAATATTAAAATTGGTAAAAGAAATTTCTTTAGATAAAGATGAAAAAATTTTCTCCAGCGATCTAATTGAAGACATTGTGATTAAAGAGGGTCATGTTCAAATATCAATATTTGCTAATAAAGATAATTTTCAAATATTAGAAAAAGTAGGTAAAAAGATTGAAGAAACCCTAAAAAAATCGATCAACGCATTAAGTATTACATCTGTTCTAACAAACCATATTGAAAATAATCAAATAGATCAAAAAGATGATCAAGTAGATAAAAAAGATGATAGTGAAAGCCTTAAAAAGGTTAAAAATATTATTGCTATTGCCAGTGGCAAGGGAGGAGTTGGAAAATCTACTCTTGCTGTAAATATGGCATACTCATTTCTCAAACAAAATTTCAAAGTTGGTCTCTTAGACGCTGATATACACGGTCCATCTATACCTCATATGCTAAATTTAGAAGGTAAACCTGAATTAAATGAAAACAGAAAAATAATTCCTTTTGATTATAAGGGAATTAAAGTGATGTCGATTGGCTTCTTACTTAATGAAGATCAACCAGTAATATGGAGGGGGCCCATGGTGCATTCAGCCATTAAACAAATGGCACAAGATACTGATTGGGGTAACCTTGATATCTTAATTGTAGATATGCCTCCAGGTACTGGTGATGCTCAAATTACCGTTTCTCAAAACCTACCTTTGAATGGGGCAATTGTAATATCAACTCCCCAATCTGTTGCCCTTAATGATGCAAAAAAAGCAATAGGTATGTTTAAAAAGGTTGATGTCAAAATTCTTGGTATTGTAGAAAATATGTCCTATTTTATTCTTCCAGACGGATCTAAGGAGGATATTTTTGGTAAAGATGGGGGAAAAAACTTAGCTAAAGAATTAGAAGTTAATTTTATTGGGTCTATTCCTCTAGATAAAGAAATCAGATTAAATTCTGATCTAGGTGACCCCTCAAAGCTTGAAGAAAAATATTTTGATAAAATAGTTAATTCTTTTTTAAAGAATTCAAAATTAAAAATTAAGTTTAAGACCTGATGTATTCCATTCGGTTTTTACCAATCTACCAGTTGAGGAAAGAGTTATATAGGCTGTCTTTAAATCATCTCCACCGAAGCAAATATTCGTAGTAAGTAAATCATCTGTTTCAAAAAATTCATAGCCAGATTTATCTGGAGCAATTCTTGTAATTCCACCTTTAAATATTGTTGCAACATTTATCCAACCTTCTGAGTCAACTGCCAGTGAGTCAAATAAAGCTAATTCTGAAGAACCATGTACAAAATGCATACCGCTGTGCACGCCAAAGGATTTTGGACCACTTATAGTCCCAGGCTCAGTTATTGGATAACCCCATAATCTCCCAGGAGTGGTATCAGCCACATAAACAATATCTTCATTTGGAGATAGACCCACTCCATTGGCGCTTTCAATAGGAAAAACAGCTTCTTTTATAAACTTACCATCTGGTGTTGCATAAAATAATGCTCCCTGATCTTTTTGTCTTCCATAAGATTTACCAAGATCTGTAAACCAAAACCCCCCACTTTTATCAAAAACTATATCATTAGGTCCTTTTAGTGGGTTTCCATCACATTCAGTGTAAATTGTTTCTATTGAACCAGTTTTAAGATCAACCTTTTCTATTCTTCCACCAGAGTAATTATCGCCCTGACCTCCGGGTATTAAAAGGCCATCTATATTATGCCATTCAAATCCACCATTATTACAAACATAAACACATCCATCAGGGCCTATAGCTGCTCCATTTGGACCGCCGCCAAGCTCTGCGATAATATCCTTTGATCCATTTTTATGAACTTGCGTTAATGTGCCTCTTGCAATTTCCACCAATATTATTGATCCATCTGGCATAGCAATCGGGCCTTCTGGAAACATTAAATCGTTTGTGATCTCTATGTATTCTTTTTTCATAAGAATATCTTATTAAATTTTTTCGTAAATTACCATCGAATGATAAGCATCGTCTTCTGGTTCTTTTGATTTTTCTTCGCGTTTTACTTCTTTAAATATTGAGCTATCTATTTTAGGAAAAAAAGCATCGCCTTCAACTTCTATATCAACTTCGGTTATATATAGTCGGTCTGATGTAGTTATGAATTCATTATAAATATAACCACCACCTATAATCATTATTTCATCTGCACCATTTTCTTTAGCTTTTTGTTTTGCAATCGTAATAGCTTCCTCGGGTGATGAGGTTAGTATTGCGCCATCCACATTAAGGTTATTATTTCTAGAGATGACAATATTGTCTCTGTTAGGAAGAGGCCTTCCAATTGACTCCCATGTTTTTCTTCCCATTATTATAGGCTTGTAGGATGTAATTTCTCTAAATTTTTTTAAATCAGAAGGTATATTCCATGGAAGATCACCATCAGCTCCAATAACACCATTCTTATCAATTGCTGCAATTAAACTAATAATCATTTTACTAAACGGCAACTGGAGCAGAAATATGAGGATGCGGATCATAATTCTCAAGAATAAAATCCTCATACTCGAAATCAAAAATTGTTTTTGGATTAGAGGTTATTTTCATTTTTGGTAATGTTTTAGGGGATCTTGCTAGCTGCTCTTCAGCTTGAGAAAAGTGATTTGAATATAAATGTGCATCACCAAATGTATGAACAAATTCACCAAGATTTAATTTTGTAACTTTTGCTATCATCATAGTTAAAAGTGCATAAGAAGCGATATTAAATGGTACGCCTAGAAAAATATCAGCAGATCTTTGATAGAGTTGGCAAGATAGTTTTCCATTACTAACATAGAATTGAAAAAGACAATGGCATGGCGGTAAAGCCATTTTTTCAACATCGGTTGGATTCCAAGCTGAGACAATTAACCTTCTGGAGTCAGGGTTATTCTCTATTTGCTCAATAAGTTGAGTAATTTGATCGATTTTTCCTCCATCATCTGAAGGCCAAGATCTCCATTGATGACCGTAAACAGGACCTAATTCTCCGTTACTATCGGCCCATTCATCCCATATACTTACACCATTTTCTTTTAGATATTTTATATTCGTTTCACCTTTCAAAAACCACAGAAGTTCATAGATTATTGATTTCAAATGTACTTTTTTTGTTGTTAATAATGGAAAATTGTCAGCTAGATCAAATCTCATTTGATGGCCAAAAACTGATCTTGTTCCCGTTCCAGTTCTATCAGATTTTTCTTCACCATTATCCATAACATGACGAAGAAGATTTAAGTACTGTTGCATAAATTACTCCACGACTCACATTCTATTTTAAACAAGTTATTTGACACTTCAAATTTTAATTGATCCGGTATATAACTAATTTGCTGTTTACAGCTATGGCAATAAACGGATTATGTAATAAACTTATCGGACCCGGGGGCGGTACCCGGCACCTCCACCATAAAATTATGGGGGTGAAATAGGATCGACGAAAGTGTAAAGATTCTCTTTTTGCTCGGAATTGTTCCGCCGTTATCGGGCTATTTTATAGTTGCAAATGACGACTATGCAGAGTTAGCTCTCGCTGCTTAAGTGCGAGCGCTCAAATTAACTCCTAATTAGTTGCATAATTAGGCGGGGCTTGAGGAGCGCCTGGCAACAGAAGCTTCTCGCTAATTTTGAAAAAATATATTATATCTCTATTAAAGATTCAGTTTATAGTATTGATTATTCAGGAGTTCATTTGGTAAAAAGTAGAAAAGAATCTGACTCTTTTGGTCAAATTAATGTTCCCAGTAATGCTTATTGGGGAGCACAAACACAAAGATCACTTAAAAACTTTTCAATTGGCGAAGAGATCATGCCAGAATCTATTATTAAGGCGCTTGGAGTTATAAAACTTGCTGCCGCAAAAGTTAATCACGACCAAGGTAAGCTTG
>PBRS01000018.1 GCA_002726005.1 Rhodobiaceae bacterium | reverse complement strand
TCTTTTTCCAAATCATTAATATTAAAACTTGAGCCATCTTCATTCTCAAAAGCAATTCTACTGAAAAACTTTTTAGTATCATTATCGCTGAATGAAGAAACCTCTGTCATAAAAGCGTTTCTTTTAAATAAAAACTGAGTGGCAGCAGATAAAACACCTGCCTTATCAGGGCATATAAATTGTAATATTATTTTTTTAGCTTCCATAATTAAATTCCCAAAGCTCTTCCTACAAACCAGTATACACCAAGAGCTATTAACAACATCCCTGTTAAATCATAAACAAAGCCTTTATAACGAGAAAGGTAAGTTTTTCCTAATAAAAATAGAATAGCAAGCGCTATTAAAACTACTAATATTTGTCCTAATTCAACCCCTAAGTTGAAGCCTAATAAACCAACTACCAAGCCATCCTTTGGTAATCCTAACTCAGAGAGAACACCAGCAAAACCAAACCCATGAATTAGTCCAAAAATTATTGTTATTAAAGGATTTAATTTTTCTGCTTGCTCTCTATCCTCAAGAAGAATGTTATAAAAGAAAGTAAATATAATTAAACCTATCCATGTCATTATATTTATTGTTCCACCTATGAAAAGAGATACGGCTGCCAAAATAATAATGAGTAAGGTCAAAATGGATGCAAAAGAATATCGATTTTTTTCTTCAATGGTTAAAGCTTCGTAAGCAACTAATAAAATTGTAAACCCAATTAAAGCTTCAATAGCTTCTCCAGATGGCTGAACATAACCTAAACTTGCCAAAGCAAGAGTAATTGAATGCCCTAAAGTAAAACCAGTAATGGACAATAACATTTTTCTGAACTGAAAAGTTATTAAAAGAATGGCTAACAAAAAGGCTAAATGATCATATCCCTCTAAAATATGATCAAAACCTAGATAAATATAATCAACAAATATTTCAAATTTACTTTGATCGCTTTTTCCTGTTGAAAGAGAAAAGGTAGCTTCTTGTCTTGAGCTTGTAAAAATACTCTCTTGCCAATCAGAGTCGTTGATTTTAATTCTAGCGAAATGGACATGACCAATAGATACAGGGAAAAAAGAGTTATTCTTAATTAAGATTTCATCACCATTATTTTCACATATAAAGTTTATCTGTGCCCGGACATAATCATTATCATCATAAGATGATTGAATTTCAGAACTCTTACCACACTCATCATTCGAATTATAAATTTTTAAATGCTTTTCTAAGTGTCGAGCTAATAATTCATCTAAGCTAGATAATGGTCCCTCAACAGCAGGTAATAGAGTGACTTGTCTAGCAGGAACAGTGAAGGAAACCTCTACATTTTTATCATTTATCTCCCATTTGGAAAAAGATCGACTCAGTTGATGCGCGTTTATTGGAAAAGATATCAAAACTAAAACGAAAAAAGCTAAGAGAGTATGTGTAAATTTATTGTACATATATAATTTCCGATTTCTTTCTTAGCCATTCTATATAGTTTTTCAAAGAAAGCTCATCATTCCTCCTCTTATACTCAATGAGAACTTCTTTTTTCACAGACTCAAAACTTTTCTCTTCGCCTCGGATAGTTGAGAGCATATATAAAAAGACATACCCATTTTCTGTTTCTATTTCTGAAGTAATCTGACCTGGAGTCATATTTAAAACAATTTCTACGAGGTCAGGCTCTACATAATCTCTTAATTTTTTTATGGGTAATAGCATATTAGGTATCTCAGGAAGAACATAGTCTCCATATTCTGCTTCTACAAAATCAAAATCTTCTCCATCTATAAGAAGTTGCCTAATGGCATCTAAATTTCTTTCATCTTCAGATTGAGATCTGTATTCTAAAAATAATTTTTTAATATGAACTTCAGAATGGCCTGAAAAGAAATCTTTATTACTTTCATAAAATTCTACCAAAAGATTTTCAGGGACTGAAAATAATTGCCCTTCAACAACTATTTTATCTATCATGGAATTAACAATTGATTTTCTTACCATTCCTTCTGTCTGAGGTAAGTCAATCTCTAATCCTCTTTGTAAAAGCAATTGTTCGTCAATAAGGCGTTCAAGAATAGTTCTTTTGTCTTCTTCATTAACCTCATTCCTTTTGTTCATGGATAAGGCTTGTAATGCTAAGTCCAAATCTGTTTGATAAATTGGATGACCATTAACAGAAGCTATTGTATTGGGTTCCTCAGGTTTTTGGTTAGGAACGATTACCCCATAAAGGACAAAAAACAATCCAACTAAAATACCAAAAGAAAGGATTAATTTATTGTTCATTCTGGGCTTTAGAAATAAAGATTGGTGAAGACCAAGCTCTATGTTCAACTTTTGTTAGACATTGATCTTCTTCATCAATTCTATAATCTCCATAACATAGATTTACTTCTAAGCAGTTGCCTTGATCATCATAAGTGCATCTAAGGGCATCACCATTAATTGTTTCAGTAGGTTCTTGGATTGCGCGAGCATAATAGACTGCAGGTCTATCATCATTAATAAAGTCTTTATCTTCAAACTTAACCTCACATCCATTTATATTATTTTCACATGGAAGAGATAACCAAGGATCAATAATTAGATCATTTACATTTTCAGATGAATTTATTTGAGGAGTTATTTTAATAATTTCTATTCTAGTTACCTTATGTCTTTCCGATGAAGGATTATAGCACTCACCCGCACATANTTTTTCTATTCTATCACCGGACATNCCGTCAATTGTAAATTCAGGGCATCCNGGTAATTGTTTAAAAGATCCGACTGCTTTTACTACAAAAACGGGGTTAACCGAGGTAACGATTTCTGAGCCCATTGGCATAGATGTACTTGAAGACACTTCATCAAACCATAGAAGCATCCTAGGTCCAGAAGTTCCATAAATTTCCTTTCTATTTAAAGCATCCCAAATTCCATCACGAGTTCTAGACTCACTATGAACAGCTGCTAAACCGCCTTGTGTCCAAAAACTTTGCTGTCTCTCTAACTCTGTTAACTGGAAAGAAAGTCCACTATTAAGAACCTCCTCTCGAGTTAGCTCTATAACTGATGCCGGTTTCTCTTTGCTTATAGGAAATGTTCTTTCTTTCCAAAATTTGTTTTTTATCCTTACCATTTCTGTAGTTTTTAATTTATCTACAGGTTTATATCCCGTACCAGGTCTTGACCTATGATTGTCAGAGGCCGCTATAAAACCCCATTTGAAATTTAATGGTTTTTCGGATGAAAAATCAGTAATTGCTAGACCATATTGTACAGAAGTAAGTGGATTATGATTAAAAGCAGGAAGAAAACAGTCTTTGCATTGACCAGAGTCTAACCAATCATCTGGTGTTTCACCAGTAATTAAAGTATGCCCACCTAAACCTAGATTAGCTGTAAATTCCCTTGTTTTTTCTGCTCTTTTGGTACATTCATCCTTACTTAGACCTTCTTGCAAACATCTGTTCTCAATTATTTGACCAGCTCTCCAGCAAGAGGGTAAAAATTCAGATGTTGGCTTTGGACAAACTGGATTATTTAGATCTCCAATAATTTGTTCATAAGATCTAAATTCTTCTGCATTACCATGACCGGACATAACTTCAATTATTTTCATTTTTTCAGGTCTCATATCTGACTTTAACTGCTTATCCCATGAGCTAGAAGGTGGAGTGTAAAAACCCCATGTAGATCCATGTGGAATAATTAATGGATCTAAATTTTGTTCTTCAAGTTTTCTTACTAAATCACCTGGTGTATCAGCATATTCATAACAATCACTAGAAAGATCTTCCGATGATTTGTTTTGTGGACAAGTTGGTATATCTCTCACTTCATTGATGAAATAATTAAAATCAGAATAATCTTGAAAATTTAAAATGTCTAAAACACCTACAATTGGAGGCATCAAGCCACCAGTATTATTTCTTAGTGCACTAGTAGCAGTTCCACCTGCGCCAATTGGTCGTTTTGATAATTTATTCTCTTCTAGATCCTTAAAAATAACATTTTTATGGCCATAATGCTCTTCAGGTGTTGGTCCTACCTGTGTCCACTCAAATCCAACGAAAGGAATAACATCATTTGTCTCCTTTCCGTTTTTAAAAGAACATTGTCTAATGGAATCTTTTGTTTCTTGCCATTTTCTGGGAGTAGAAGCTTCTGCATGATCAGTAATTGCCCAAAAATCTATCGATGAACAATAACGAGCATAGTCACAGGCATCAGCCATAGGGTGAACACCTTCACCGCCAAGAATTGGTAATGACCACCAAAATGCATCTGTAGAAAATGTTGTATGTACATGAAAGTCACCAAAAAGAATTTGTTTATTATTATAGGAATTTAATTTTTTTGCGGCATTAATTTGGGTCTTTGATCTTTCAGATATAATCTCTTGAGGCAATGGTTTGCTTTGCGTATTTTCAACATGACGAGCTTTTCCAAACCATCCCATATAAATTGAAACTAAAAAAAACAGAATAAAAACTACAATCAGAAAAATTACTTTTTTCATTTTTTCTCCTAATTAATTATTTAAAAAACCTTGAGAAATTGCAGCCTCTTTTCTAACAATTTCTGGGCCGCCAAGAATCTGTCTTGTTAAACCTATTCTTTTAAACCAATAATGAAGACCCAATAAATCTGTAAATCCCATACCACCATGAACTTGTGTTGCTGTTCTTGCAATATCATGTGCAACTTCGGATAAATGTGCTTTCGCATGGCAAGCTGTTAAATGAGCTTCTTCTGGAATATCATTTTGTGCATAAGACGCATACCAAACTAGTGATCTGCATGGTTCAAGATCTGAGGCCATTTCTGCGCACATGTGTTTTACGGCTTGAAAAGATCCAATAATTCTATTGAACTGCTTTCTTTCGAGAGAATATTCAATAGCCTTATCCAACATGTTTTGCGAAGCACCAAGCAAATCTGCAGATAAAACGACTCTTCCAGAATCAATAATTTTTTTGATTAATTCTTTACCGCCATTAATTTTATGCGCTGTGCAGGAATGAAAAGTAATTTCAGACATGACTCTTGTTGTATCTATAGTAGGGAGATTTGATATTTCTATTTTTTCATTAGCTGTTTCAATAAGATAGAGTTCATCTTCAACAGCTGTAATGATAATGTCAGGACTTTTTTCAGCATCAATTGCAAATATGCTTATACCTGAAATTTTACCATCATTAACACTTAATCCATTGTCTTCACGTTTACTTATAAACTCATTGATAGCTATACCTGAAGTAGAACTTCCTTCCGCTATTTTTGGAAGCCATTTCTCTGCTAGTTCCTTATTATCACCATTACTTAGACATACTGGTGTCATTACAGAATTACCAATCCAAATTGCTGGCGCAGCAAATTTTCCAATTTGCTCTGAAATTAATGAAGCCTCAAGAATGCCTAAACCAGATCCACCTAAATCTTCAGGCACTAACAATCCATTAAGACCCATCTCTATAAACTCATTATTAATTTTATCACTAAATGTTTTCTCACCTGATGCTTGTGATCTTAATTCATCAATACTGCAGGATGATGCAAGCATTTTGGAAACACTATCAACTAATAATTCTTGCTCTTCTGAAAGCGCAAACTCCATTATTTTTTTCCTTCTTGCATAGGCTTAGGTTCCCTGGGCATTCCTAACCCTATTTCGCTGATAATATTTTTTTGAATCTGTGCAGTGCCTCCGCCGATGATAAGGCCCAAATCAAACATATATCGCCACTGCCACCTACCTGAATCATGATCATGGTTACTTTTACCGTATATTGTTCCTAATTCACCAAGAAGATCGATAGCAAATCCAGCTAAATCATGATTAAGCTGGCATCCATTTAATTTTACTATTAGTTTTGCCATTTTAGCATCTAAACCTTTATGTGATGCAGTAAGAGATCTTAGACTATTAAAGGACATACTCATAACCCTAGCCTGTAAACGCATTAAGCGGTCTAAATGTACAGGATTATCAATTAATTTATCACCATTTATAGTTTCGCTTTGCATAAGATCGATTATTTCTTTTAATCTTGTTGAGGCTTGATTTGGATCACCTAACATACCTCTTTCATGAGTTAAAGTTGCATTGGCAACAAACCAACCTTCGCCTCTTTTTCCTACGATATTAGATTTTGGAACTCTCACATCTGTAAAAAAAACTTCATTAAATTCTGCATGCCCAGTCATTGTCATTAGCGGCCTAACATCTATGCCAGGAGTCTTCATATCAATTAAAATATATGAAATACCTTTGTGTTTAGGTGCATCAGGTTCTGTTCGAACCAAACAAAACATCATGTCTGAAAATTGCGCGCTAGAGGTCCAAATTTTTTGTCCATTTATAATAAAATCATCACCATCATCGACAGCTTTAGTTTGAAGAGATGCTAGATCAGAACCAGATCCAGGTTCTGAATAACCCTGACACCAAATAACCTCACCTTTGATTGTTTTTTCTATCCAAGACTTTTTTTGATCTTCTGTTCCAAGTTCTAATAATGTGGGGACAAACATTGAAATACCCTGATTAGCCATTCCAAGAGGGATTTGAGCATTAGTAAATTCTTCGGCTATTATTCTTGATTTAAGCACATCCGGCTCTGCTCCATAACCACCATAATCTTTTGGGATTGTTCTAGCTGCATAACCATTTTTAATAAGCTTATCCTGCCACTCAGATTCTTTTTTGCTTGGTCTAGCTGGATTTCTGGCTTTTCCAGTCATATCTATATTATCTTTTAAAAATGATTTAACTTCTTTTCTAAATTCTATGTATTCTGGGCTTGGTTTCAGATCCATCAATTTCTCCAAATATTTAATTAATCAAATTTTAGCGATCATATTGTTTTTTTGACTTTTATCACTATATATATAATGTTCCAAAAAAAAAGGATTTGGTAGTGAAAAATTATTTACATAGATTAATGTTCATTCTTATTACATTTTTTTTAATATTCAATTCAACGGAGGGTAGCGCGATGGAAGATAACGCTTTTTCATTTAATTTTGAGTCAATAGAAGGCAATCCTATGCCTCTTAGCGATTATCAAGGCAAGGCTCTATTGATTGTCAACACTGCTTCTCAATGTGGTTTTACACCACAATATGAGGGCCTCCAAAGTGTATGGGAGGAATATAAAGATAAAGGCTTGATGGTTATTGGTATACCCTCAAACAATTTTGGTTCACAAGAACCGGGTCAAGAAGGAGAAGTTAAGGAATTTTGCGAAACTACATTTGGAATAAATTTTCCTATGACAACAAAAGAGGATGTTAAAGGCGAAAATGCTCATCCTTTTTATAAATGGCTTAAATCTGAATACGGCAAAACTCCAAAATGGAATTTTCATAAATATTTAATTACTCCTGATGGGACGCTTGCTAATTCATTTCTATCGTTAACTAAACCTCAATCAAATAAAGTTAAAAAAGCTATAGAAAATGTTTTACCAAAAAACAGTTAAAAAANTTTTAATATTTTCTTTTTTTAACCTTCTGCTTTTTTCAAGNAATCTTAATGCTGAAATCTCTGTGGAAAACGAATGGGCGCGTGTAACTCCAAGTGGAACTGGCTCTGTTTATATGAAGATTAAGAATAATNGTAATAGTGATGATAAGTTATTATCAGCCTCTTCAGATAAAGCTGGTCTGGTTATGATACATAGGTCAATAAGAGAAGGGGATATTTCCAAAATGATTCATATTCATGATGGTATTGCTATTCCTGCTAATGATTCAGTAAATCTTAAGCCAGGTGACTATCATTTAATGTTAATGAATTTAGATAAGAATTTGTCACTTGGTGATAAAGTTTCGATTGTTCTTAATTTTGAAAAAAATAACTCCTTAGAAATTACTCCTGTTGCAAAGTTGAGACCTCCAAAAATGCATACACACAAATAAAAAGGCTACACACCATATTGATGTATAGCCTTAAATTTATTACTAGATTCTAATTTAAGCGGCAGTAAAGCCCAAAATAGCTTTAATTTCTAAAAACTCTTCGAAACCAAAATCTCCCCATTCTCTACCATTACCGGATTGCTTAAAACCTCCAAATGGCGCAGAAAAATCAGGTCCAGAACCGTTTACATGAACATTACCAGATCTAATTCTTTTGGCTACACCTTGCGCTCTTTCTTGACTGCCTGAGACATAACCAGAAAGTCCATATACAGTATCATTGGCGATTGCTATAGCCTCTTCATCATCTTTGTATGGAAGGATTGATAAAACAGGACCAAATATTTCTTCTTGAGCTATTGTCATGTCATTTTTAACATCAGCAAAAACCGTAGGTTTAACGAAATAGCCCGCATTAAGACCTTCAGGTTTACCTGGTCCTCCTGCAACTAATGTGGCGCCTTCCTCAATACCTTTTTCAATTAAGGATTGAATTTTATCATATTGTAATTCGCTCACCACAGGCCCTATTCCTCCAGCTGCAACTTCGGCTGGATTCCCAACAATAGTATTTTCTGCAGTTTCTTTGGCAATTGCTATAGCTTCATCTTGTCTATCGGCAGGAACCAACATTCTTGTTGGTGCATTACATGATTGACCAGAATTCATAAAGCAGCTAGTGACACCCCCTGCAATAGCAGAACCAAAATCTGCATCATCAAGAATAATATTAGCTGATTTACCACCTAATTCCTGTGCAACTCGTTTAACAGTATCAGCAGATGCTTTTGCAACAGCAATGCCTGCTCTAGTCGAACCTGTAAAACTCATCATATCAATGTCTTTGTGAGAAGACATTGCTTCGCCAACAGTTGGTCCATCACCATTAACTAAATTAAATACTCCTGCTGGAACGCCTGCCTCATCTAATATTTCTGCAAATAATATTGCGTTCAATGGCGCAATTTCAGATGGTTTTAAAACCATTGTACAACCAGCAGCTAAAGCTGGTGCAACCTTACAAGTAATTTGATTAATAGGCCAA
This sequence comes from Rhodobiaceae bacterium, assembly GCA_002726005.1. Lineage (GTDB taxonomy): Bacteria > Pseudomonadota > Alphaproteobacteria > MED-G09 > MED-G09 > AG-430-B22. Next base: position 8,800 of record PBRS01000018.1, on the reverse strand, counting down.
TTCCAAGGAGTAATAAAACCGCAAACTCCTACAGCCTCTTTTCTGATTCTTGTATTACCTCTATCTTCTTCGAATTCATAATTCTTAAGTATTTCAAGAAATGTACCTAAATGACCTGCACCAGTTGCTGCTTGGGCAGCTTTGGATAACCAAAGAGGTGCCCCCATCTCAGAAGAAATAGTTTCAGCAATTTCATCATAGCGTGATTGGTAAACTTCTAAAATTTTACCTATTAGCCCTATTCTTTCTTCCTTACTTGTTTGAGAGAAACTATCAAATGCATTTTTAGCTGCTGAAACAGCATTATTTAAATCCTCCTCATTACCAAGAGCAATTTTACCAATTGACTCCTCTGTAGCTGGATTAATAACATCAAAATGCTGAGGATTTACGGGATCAACCCATTCCCCATTAATATAAAATTTTAGACATTCTTTCATTTTGTCCTCCTGAAAAAAACTTGAATATATTACAGCATAATTAGAATTTACGAACAATCTCTTTTACAAATATTTAATAATTATTTATAGTCTGCTAAAATAATAATTGAGGAAAAATAATGGCTAAACCATATCCAAAAGAAGATCATTTGATTGGCAATTTTGCTCCAATAAGAATGGAAAGCAGTATAGACGATGTTATTGTAGAGGGTGAAATTCCAAAAGAAATTAACGGAACATACTATAGAAATGGTCCAGATCCAAAATTTCCTCCGAGAGGTGATAGCTCACATTGGTTTGGTGGAGATGGAATGATTCACGCCTTCCATATTAATGATGGAAAAGTATCCTATCTGAACAGATGGATGAAAACTGTAAAGTGGAAAAAAGAACATGAAGAACAAAAAGCTCTTTGGTCTAGCGGCATGGATGTAATGAATAATGATCCTTCGGTATCTAATATTGAAACAGATGGATTAGCAAATACAGCTATTGTTTCACATGCTGGTAAAATTTTTGCTTTAGAGGAAGCTCATGCTCCATTTGAATTTGATGAAATAACATTGGAGTCAAAAGGTTCTCATACTTTTGATAATAAACTTCAAGGTCCTGTTACTGCCCATCCTAAAGTTGATCCTATAACTGGAGAATTATTGTTTTTTGGCTATATGGCGGATGGTTTTTTTACAGATACAATTAGATATACTGCTGTTTCTAAAGAAGGAAAAATTACAAAATCTGAATTAATTAAAGCTCCATTCCCTTCAATGGTTCATGATTTTTTTGCTACACAAAAATATATTATCTTTCCTGTGTTTCCATTAACTGGTGATTTTGAAAGAGCGTTAAATGGTAAACCACCTTTTGCTTGGGAACCTGAAAAGGGAACTCATGTATGTATTTTACCTAGAGATGGTTCAGCTGAAGATGCTAAATGGATAGAATGTGACCCATCATTTGTTTTTCATTATATGAATGCATATGATGAAAATGGTTCAATTAATTGCGATTTGATGGAATTTGGTGTTCCTCCTCTATTTCCATATGCTGATGGAAGCATGCCTGAACAAAAAGATGCTGAAGCAAGACATGTAAGATGGCAAATAGATCTTAATAAAGGAAAAATCGAAAAGACAGTGATGGATGATCTTACGGGTGAATTTCCAAGAATAGATGATAGATTTGCATTACAAAAGCACTCTCATGGTTATTACGCTGGAAATATTGGCAAACATCCTAAAGGTATGTCTTTAAATACAATTGTTCACTATAATTTCTTAACTGAAGAAAGAGAACATTTCACAACAAAAGACGGTGGAGCAGTTGGTGAACCGGTTTTTATACCTAAATCTAATAATGGTAATGATGGTGAAGGTTGGTTAGTTGCTACCGAATATAATGCTACCGAGAATAGATCAAACCTTATTATCCTGGATGCTATGAATGTTGCTGATGGTCCAGTTGCGGTCGCACAATTACCTCATAGAGTTCCTTATGGTTTTCATGGGTGGTTTGAAAATAGAGCATAATAAAAATGCTTAATAAATTCTTATCCTTTTCATTAAAGCTATTATTGCTTGTATTGGTTTATGACCAAGCTCAAGGCTCTGAAGATAATAAAATAATTTATGAAAAAGATTACTTTCAACAATTCAATATTACTAATGCCGTTGATGCCCTTAATAGGATTCCCGGTGTAGAAAATCTTACAATGGGGAATACGGCCGAAAGTTATGATCCCACGGCTAATAATAAAAAACGGGGTTTTGGTTCCTCAGGCACACAAATATTAATAAATGGTGAAAGACAATCATCCAAAAGTAATAGCATTATAAAGACCTTAGAAAGAATTCAAGCTGAATCCTTAATTAGAATTGAAGTTATTAGAGGTTCAGAGGCAGGTCTAGATGTACGTTCAGAAGGAATAATAGTTAACATTATTGTTGATGCTAACTCATCAAAAGGTTCTGGGACATGGAGTACATCATTTAGGTCCTTATCTTCAGGTGATAGCATTTGGNGTGGTAGTGGTTCCTGGGCTAATAGAATAGGAAATGTTGATTTTGTATTAGGTCTTGAAAGAACTGGAAAAATTAATAGCAGAAAATACGACGAATTTCATCAAGATCAGAATGACAAAATAGCTTTTTACAGAGTACGTGAAACTATTGAGTATGAAGCTAAAAATAGANTTAATCTTGATATAAATTCAAAAATAAATGAAAAAAATACTATTAGAATCAATGCATTACTATGGTTTGATGGAAAAGAAAATGAACCACAAAATCAAGAATATTTTTTACCAACAGATGACTTAAAAACATCTTTTTATGAAAAAGTAGATTGGGATAGGCAAGAAGGTAATGATGGATGGGAATTTGGAGGAGATTGGGAATACGATTTTAATAAAAATCATTCTCTTAAATTAAGGGCAGTCTTAACAGAAGAAAATGAGGATCAAAAAGATATCTCATTTTTAAATGATACTGTTAACTATTATCAAAGCAGTCTTGAAACAAATGATAGAAGTGAGAATGAAAGGATAATTCGATTAAGCTTTAATAGCGCTATAGGAAAAGGAAAATCTTTAGAATATGGGTTTGAAAGTGCTTATAATAAATTGGATAGAACTTTTAATCTAATATACTTTGATAGTGATTCTAAAGAGACTGATTCTGGCTTAATCAATACCGCAGGTAAAGTAGAAGAAGATAGATACGAAGGTTTTTTCTCTTACAATTTTCCAATTTCTAATAATATTAGATCAGAGTTAGCNTTAAATTATGAATGGTCAGAAATTAGTCAATCTGGAGATGTAACACTTTCAAGAGAATTTCAATATTGGAAACCGCGCATAGATATCAAATGGGATTATAAAAAAAATAGACAAATTAGATTTAATATCGAAAGAAATGTCGGACAAATAAACTTTGATGACTTCATATCAAGTTATGATCAATTTGAAGAAAGAATAAGAGCTGGTAACCCTGATCTGCAACCTGCAACTGCTTGGGAAATTAGACTNGAGCATGAGTGGAGAATTCCAAATGATGGAGGGGTTATTACTTTAAAGGGTTTTGCTACAGAAATAGATGGACCTGTTGAACGTGTTCCAATTGGNGGTTTTGCTGCAATAGGTAACCTTGGTACTGGCGAATTAACTCGAGCAAGAATAGATGGAAGCGTTAGAATAGATAAAATCCTTAAAGGAGGAGTTTTGAGATTCATGGGATACCTTCAAAGCTCTGAAGTAACAGATCCAGTTACAAATCGTAAAAGAGACTTATCATGGCTTAAAAGGTGGCAGACAATGTTAGGTATAAGACAAGATGTTCCTGGTGGAAAATATAGCTGGGGTATTACATATAGATCTGAGTCACAATTTAATATTTATGACCCCTATCTATGGGGAAGATTTGCTCCAGATCCTACANTGGGATTTGGTTTTACCGCAAAAATTAACCCAAGATTAAATTTAAATTTTATGATTAAGAATGTTTTGGGTAACAATAACGGTTTTGGTCGTAAAATTATTTATGATGGCTTTAAATCTAAAAACGATATCCTTATAAAAGAAAACTTTGATGTTAATGANCATACTTTTTATAGAATCGAACTTGAGGGTACTTTTTAATTTAAACAGCGTGACTTGAGTGATCTATATCATCATCATATTTAACTTCTTTGTTTAATCTTTTATCCATGATTGAGATAATTAGACAAAGAAGCATTAATAAAATTCCTAAAAAGTAAGGATAATCAGGACTTATATCAAATAACTTCATTCCAGTTAATGGATTGATAACAAAACCAGCAGCATAAGCGCTAACTAAAATACCTGCCGCTGCTCCTTGTTCATCCTTATCAACCCCTAATGATACACCTGTGAACAAACCAGGGCCCATTAAAGCNCCTCCTATTCCATAAATAGCTAACGCAAAACTCATATAATAAAGATTATTAGAAAAAATAAATGCTATTAATGCTAAGATAGAAAAAATACTTCCAGTTCGTAGTAAAGAACCAGGTGTTGGCGATATTCTTCTTATAATAAAGAATTGCACAATGAAAGTAGCAACTCCCATTAAAATTAGCACTCTGCCNGTATAAAAAGTTGCNTCCATTATTGTATAACTAAATTTATCCTGAAGATACATAGCAAGTAACTGCATAATAATTGCTTGGGTTTGGCTTATAAAAAAACCCATAGCAATAAAAGTTAGAATTCTTGGATCAAATGCTGTTAAACGAACTTCATGTACCTTTGCAGGAATTAAGGGTTTTGTTTTTTCAGGAAGAAATATCCAAATTAAAATTGCTATTAAGCCTGTAATAGAGCCAAAAAGAAAATAAGGAACTAGCGGTCCTAATAGTATTGCCTGAGATGCTAAAGCTGGTCCAATAATTCCACTAACAGCAAAAGCTGAGCCCATTAGTGCCATAACTCCTGATCTTTCTTTTTCCGTTGTCCTATCTGCAACATAAGCCATTGAAGCTGAATGTGAGCCCGAACCTAAGAAACCAAAAAAACCTCTTGTAACTATCAACAATATAAAAAGAGAGCTAAGGTTGAATAAGCCATCATTAAATAATTTAAATTCTATTCCCATTAAAATTGTTGTAACAGAATAAATAAAGAGACCTAAAAGAATGATTGATTTNCTGCCTACATAGTCACTTTTTCTACCCCAATAAGGACTCATAAACATCCAGCCTAAAGCTGATAATGAAAAAATTAATCCTATTTCAGTAGTGCTTAAACCTAGGCCTCTAGCGTAAGGTGGTAAAACAGCTATGAATAGAGTCTGNCCTGTACCAATTGCGAACATACCAAGAAATAGAACTCTAAAGCCAAATTTTCTTTCCTTAGGCGTCGTACTAATTGAAGTGGACATTCTGTGTGTTTATATGCTGTTGCAGCAAAGATCAATAAACTAATTATCCAGCGTGGCTTCCCATTGATCCATCAGCAAACCTTCCACCATCAACATTAATATCTGCCCCAGTAATATAATTACTAGCGCAAAGAAATAGAATTGCATCTGCCATATGCTCTGGNAAACCTACCATTCTTATTGGAGTTTCTTGAATGAAGAAATTTTTGAGGTTCTCATCTCCGCCTTCTCCTCCGCCAACCATAGTTGTCCAAATAACACCGGGATGAAGAGCATTGACTCTTATTTTTCTTTTAGCGGCTTCTAAAGCAACTGATTTTGTCATTGATGTTACNGCCCCTTTTGAAGCACAATAACCCGCTCCTTGTGGTAACCCCATTTGGCCCATCAAAGAGGAAACATTAACAATTGCACCACCATCATTCATTCTGTTTAAACAATGNTTCATACCCAACCATGTACCGTCTATATTTACTGAACATATTTGTTTAAAATCTTCTAAAGAAGTTTCGGCAATAGGTTTGATCCAGAATTGCCCAGCATTATTAACTAAATAATCAATTGATCCATATACATTTATAGTTTCTTGAATAACCTCTTTCCAATTTTCNTCACTTGAAACATCATGTTTAATATATATACATTTACCACCTTCATTTATAACCATGTCAGTAGTTTTTTGTCCTTCTTCTTCATTTCTTCCAGTTATTNTTAGGAGAGCGCCTTCAGAAGATAATTTCAAAGCTGTTTCTCTACCTATACCTACGGAGGTAGCACCAGTTATAATAGCTACTTTATTCTTTAATCTATTCATTGAAGCTTTTACTGAGCAATCAGTCCTCCATCGATTGTTATTTCTGCGCCAGTCATAAAGACAGACTCGTCTGAAACTANAAATCTAATAGCCTCAGCTATTTCATCAGATGATCCTTTTCTTTCAAATGGGATCATAGCAATACTATCTTTTTCGTACTTAAGAGAGTCTATAGATTCAGGATAATTTTTTTTGAAATCCTCTTCTGTATATGTATCAACCAAACCAGGATGTATTGAATTAACCCTTATTTTTTCTGGCCCTAGCTCACAGGCTCCGGCTTTAGCTAATAATTTAACGCCACCATGTGCAGCGCTTAATGCTGACATATTTGTTGCTCCTATTTTTGCTAGAACAGAGGACATCATTACGATGGAACCACCTTTACCNTGTTTACGAATAGCTTCAGTTCCATATTTTAANCCTAAAAAACATCCATCAAGACTAGTATTAATAAGTGATTTAAAACTTTCATGAGAGCAATCTAGAATAGATTGATAATTNTAACTTCCAGCATTATTCACAANAGCGTCTATTTGAGGAAAAATTTTCAAAGTTTCTTCAATAATTCTCTGCCAGCTNTCTTCTTTAGTTACATCATGAGGAATAAATTTTGCTGATCTATTTTTTGATAATATATCTTTCTCTATGGAAAGACCTTCTTCGGTTGTTCTACATGTAATAACAACATTTGCGCCTTCATCAGCTAATAACTTACATGCTGAAGCGCCTATTCCTCTACCTCCGCCCGTAATTATAATTGTTTTATTTTTTAGACTAGTCATGGTTTGAGTTTATATATATACAAAAAAAAGAAGTTAAACGCTATATATCTTACTTTATTTTACAACATTTTATTAGAAATCTAGTATAATAATAAACTATTGAAATTAAATAATGAAAAGATTTATATATTAAATAAAAGTACTCTTTGGAGAAATTTATGAGTGAGACAATAAAGCCAATCGATGAAGATCTTGAAAAGGTTAATATATTTGACCCTGAGCTTATGGCCTGTCCACATGCTTTTTTTAAAAAACTTCGTGATGAAGCTCCCGTATTTCAAGATCCAAATACTGGAATTTTTCAAGTTTCAAAACATGAATTGATTTGTAAAGTTGCAAGAGATGCTAAACTTTTTTCCAATCAATTTGGAACAATTCAAAGAAGTGGAGGCGGTGATTATCCTCAGGAAGCTGCTGATATTATGGCTACAGATGGATATCCTCCTGTCGATACAATGCTTACTGCCGATCCACCAAGACATACAAGTTACAGAAGGTTAGTTGATAAAGCTTTTTCACCGGCAAGAGTTTCAGATATGGGACCTGAAATTGAAGATAAAATAAATTTTATAATCGATCAATTCTATGACCAAGGCAAATGCGATGTTAGCAGGGATATAGCGCAACAACTACCTGTTAGAGTAATAGCTGAACAAATGGGTGTTCCTTTAGAAGATTATGATAATTTTTGCGGATGGTCAGATGCATTTGTTCAACAACTCTCTGGAACAAGTTCTCCAGAAGAGCATATTGAGATTGCAAAACAATTAGTTCAATTCCAGCAATATTTTGCAAATAAATTAAAAGAAAAAGAAAATAATGCAACTGATGATATAATTTCAGACCTAGCAAATCTTGATTTCGAAGATGAGAATGGTGAAAATAGAAAATTAGAAACAGCCGAACAATTATCTATCTTACAACAATTATTGGTTGCTGGTAATGCTACAACAGCGCATACAATTACTGAGGCTTTCTATTTACTAATTTCAAATCCTGATCAAATGGAATTAGTTGTAAATGATCATAGTTTAATCCCTAATATGATTGAAGAAGCTCTAAGACTGTTAACTCCTACAAATAATATGTGGAGAATTGCCACTGAGGATACAGAGCTAGGTGGCGTTGAAATACCTAAAGGATCAGTAATTTTAATTCGTTACGGATCAGGAAATAGAGATGAAGAACTATTTGAAAATCCTGATAAATTTGATGTTACTAGAAAGAATGCTCGAAGACACATAGCATTTGGACAAGGTATTCATGTTTGCTTAGGTATGAATTTAGCCAGAAAAGAAATGTATACAGCTTTCCCAATAATATTGGATAGACTAAAAAATATGAGATTCTCAGAAGGAAATAATTTTATTTATAGCCCTAATGTTTTGTTAAGAGGGTTAGACAACCTTTATATTGAATTTGATACCTAAATAAATTTAATTATTAATTCTATCGCTAATATTATATTCATTAACCTTATTATTGATAATAGTGTTAGTTTCTGATTTTCTTAAATCTTCAAAGTAGTCTCTTCTTACAATAGTTAAGACTTGATCTAGATCTAACTGTTTTAATTTTGTGTAATTAAAAATTCTAACTAAATGATAGCCCAGTGAAGATTGAATTGGTCCTTGCCATTCTTTTGTTTCTTTATCAAGTGAAAATATATTCGAAGTTCCTTTTTCACCAAAATGCCCCAATATAAAAGAATAGGTTTTTTTCGAGTAATTCTTTTGATAAGGAAAAACTATACCCCCACTTTTAATAAGGTCATCTATTTTGCTTTCATCAGTCTCAGATTTCATATCAATTAAAAAAGATTCAGCTAATTCATAAGATGGGAAGAACACATGTGAGAACGATATT
>PBRS01000017.1 GCA_002726005.1 Rhodobiaceae bacterium | reverse complement strand
AATCACAGTTTTTTGTTCGTTATTAGTTTTATTAGCTCTTCCAAATTTTGTTGAAATAGATAAAGGGTTTCCTTTATTACCTAAAAATACACTTAATCTAGGGTTGGACTTAAGAGGAGGGTCCTATCTTTTATTAGAGGTTGATACTGAGACTATTAAAAAAGAAAAAGGAGAATTTTTATTAGATGATATTCGTTCTGCTTTAAGAAAAAATAGGATTAAATACTCAAATTTAAAGCTAATTAATGAAGGTGTAAGTTTGATTATCATTAATGAAGAGCAGATTAATGAGGCAAAAAATATCATTAATTCAGTTGATCAAGGTGGGTCAAATCTTTTTTTAAATCAAAGTGTATCTGAGCTTAATATTGATAATACAGACAATATTTTAAATATAACATTTACTGAAGATGCTTTAAGAAGCAAATATCGTTCCGCAGTTAATCAATCTATTGAAATTGTCCGAAGAAGAATTGACGGACTAGGAGTAACTGAGCCATCTATTCAAAGACAAGGTAACAATAGAATTCTTCTTGAAGTTCCCGGTCTTGACGACCCTAAGAGATTAAAAGACTTACTTGGGCAAACTGCAAAACTTAACTTTAGAATGGTTGATACATCAATATCTGTTTCAGATGCCTTAAGAGGAAAAATTCCTCCAAGATCAGAAGTAATCTATGATAAAGATTCAATTCCATGGCTTGTTAATAAAAAAATATTAGTTTCAGGAGAGAGATTGGCTGACGCTCAGGCTAGTTTTGATCAAATGACAAATACCCCTGTCGTGAATTTTCGTTTTGATGTTGCTGGTGGAAAATCTTTTGCAAGAGCAACATCAGAAAATGTAGGAAGGCCTTTCGCTATTGTTTTAGATAATCAAGTAATTTCAGCGCCTACAATAAGGCAGCCTATTTTAGGAGGTTCAGGTCAAATTGAAGGTGGTTTTAGTGTAGAAAGTGCAAATGATTTGGCGGTACTTTTAAGAGCAGGGGCCTTACCTGCTCCCTTAAACATTTTAGAGGAAAGAACAATTGGTCCTGGTCTCGGCGCAGATTCAATTAATTCTGGAGCAATAGCAACCATTATTGGAATGCTTTTGGTTTTAGCATTTATATTTCTTAGTTATGGAAGATTTGGTTTATATGCAAATATTGCTCTCACTCTAAATCTTGTTTTTATAGTTGGAGTTTTATCTTTAATTCAAGCAACTCTTACTCTCCCCGGTATAGCGGGAATAGTTCTAACCATAGGAATGGCGGTTGATGCTAATGTTATAATTTTCGAGAGAATTAGAGAAGAGTATGATAATGGTAAAACACCTTTTTCTGCTGTTGAAGCAGGTTATAATAGAGCATTAAGAACAATCTTAGATGCCAATATTACCACACTAATTGCGTCATTAATTTTAATTTTTTTAGGAACAGGACCTGTTAAAGGATTTGCGGTAACTTTATCGATAGGTGTTGTTACATCATTTTTTACAGCTTTTGTGATCACAAGGTTAATTATTGCCAATTGGCTTCTTAAAAGAAAACCTGAGGAGCTTCCAATATGAGTTCAATAAGGTGGATAAAAAAAGACCTAAAGATTGATTTTTTAAAAGTTAAGAATATTGCTACTATCTTATCTATATTAGCAATAATTTCTTCTTTATTTTTCTTATTTTATAAAAATCTTAATTTTGGCATCGATTTTAAAGGCGGAACTTTAATTGAAATAAAAAAAGATAATGAATTATCAATTGCTGAAATAAGAAATCAATTGTCTGAATTAAATATCGGGGATATTCAGATTCAAACATTTGGTTCGGATAATATAATATTAATTAGAATTGAAAATTCTACAAATTTAGCCGCTAATGCCGACATGAGTTCTATAGAGCTTATTCGTTCAAGCTTGGGGAATAATGTAATTATACAAAGAACAGAAATCGTTGGCCCTAAAGTTAGTTCTGAATTGATACAAAAAGGGATTATTGCGATCATTATAGCTGTTTTCTTGATGCTTTTTTACATTTGGGTAAGATTTGAATGGCAGTTTTCAATAGGTGCTGTAGCTGCTCTAATACATGATGTAATTATAACAATGGGAATTTTTTCATTTCTTCAAATTGAATTTAATTTATCTATAATTGCTGCATTGCTTACCATTATTGGTTATTCAATGAATGATACCGTTGTTGTTTATGATAGAATAAGAGAAAATCTTAGGAAATATAAACAAATGAATATATTTGATTTAATTAATCAATCCTTAAATGAAACCATGTCAAGAACCCTTCTTACATCTGTTACGACATTGCTAGCGCTTTTCTCATTATATTTTCTTGGAGGAGAGGTTCTTAAAGGTTTTACATTAGCAATGATAATAGGTGTTTTTATTGGGACATATTCCTCTGTTTTTATTGCCTCTCAGATAATCTTGTACTTAAATGTAAAAAGAGATTGGTCAAAAAATTAATTTATTAATCTTTTATTATATGCTGAATAATATTATTATTGATTCATAATATTGATTGGGAGAGATATTTATGGGCGCTATATTAACTTCACTAAGAAACACTATAACAGTCGGATTTGCCTTGGCTTTGTTGCTTATGATCGTTTCTTTTATTATTACAACAGGATCTATAGATATAGGCGAAGGATTCAAATACAATCCTTTTTGGATGTTTGTTTTTAGATGGCTTCATGTTTTATCTGGAGTAATGTGGATAGGTTTATTGTGGTATTTTAATTTTGTTCAGATACCTAATATGCCAAATATTCCTGACGATCAAAAACCTGCAGTTTCAAAAGTAATTGCTCCTGCTGCCTTATGGTGGTTCCGCTGGGGAGCTATGGCAACTATTATTACTGGTTTAATCTTAGGATATATAAATGGTTATCTTCATACTGCGATGACTTTAACGCTTATGGGCGGTGGATCACCTAATGAACTATTTATTGGTATTGGAATGTGGTTGGGTATAATAATGTGGTTTAATGTTTGGTTTGTTATTTGGCCAAATCAAAAGAAAGCGCTAGGTATTGTTGAGGCTGATGCAGAAGTTAAAGCAGCTTCAGCTAGAACAGCTATGTTATTTTCAAGAACAAATACTATGTTAAGCATTCCTATGCTTTTCAGCATGGTTATTGCACAAAATATTTATTAATTTTACTTGTATATTTCTTTAAGAAATTTACCAGTATAGCTTTTTTTAGTTTTGATTATTTCCTCGGGTGTCCCTTGCGCAACAATTAGTCCACCGTTATCACCACCTTCTGGGCCGACATCAATAATCCAATCAGATGTCTTAATTACATCAAGATTATGTTCTATTATAGCTACTGTATTACCTTGATCTACAAGCTCATGTAATACACTAAGTAATTTTTTTACATCATGAAAATGCAATCCAGTTGTAGGTTCATCAAGAACATAAAAAGTTCTTCCTGTTGCTTTTTTTGCAAGTTCTTTAGCTAATTTTATTCTTTGAGCTTCACCCCCAGATAGTGTAGTGGCTTGTTGACCAACTTTTATATAACCTAGACCAACTCTTTTTAATGTTTCCATTTTTTCTCTTATGCTTGGAACAGCTTTAAATAGTTCATGAGCTTCATCTACAGTCATTTCTAAAACATCAGAGATAGAGTTTTCTCTGTATTTTATTTCTAAAGTCTCTCTATTGTATCTTTTCCCTTTACATTGATCACACTGAACATATACATCTGGAAGAAAATGCATTTCTATTTTTATTAAACCATCACCCTGACAAGCTTCACATCTTCCGCCTTTGACATTGAATGAAAATCGTCCAGGTTTATAGCCTCTAGCTTTTGATTCAGGTAAACCACAAAACCAGTCTCTTATAGGTGAGAATGCACCAGTATAGGTGGCAGGATTTGATCTTGGGGTTCTACCAATTGGCGATTGATTGATGTTTATAATTTTATCAATTAAATGCATTCCATCTATAGAATCGTATTTCATAGGAGAGTTTTGAGAATTATTTAAAGTCCTGTTCATGGCTCTATACAAGGTTTGAAAGAGTAATGTTGATTTTCCGGATCCTGAAACACCAGTAACACAAATAAATCTTCCAAGAGGAAACTCAGCGCTTATTTTTTTTAAATTATTACCTGATGCGCCTTTTATTGTAATTTTTTTATCATTATCAATTTTTCTTTTTTTTCTTATTTCAATAGATTTTTTCCCCGAAAGGTACTGACCAGTAATACTGTTTTTATTTTTTTTGATTTGTTCAATATTACCTTCTGCAACCAAATGACCACCATGGATACCTGCCTTCGGCCCAACATCGATGATATAATCTGCAAAATTCATAGTTTCTTCATCATGTTCAACAATGATTACCGTATTTCCAAGATCTTTTAATCTTTTAAGTGTTGATAGTAATTTCTTATTATCTCTTTGATGTAACCCTATTGATGGTTCATCCAAAACATACAATACACCTGTTAATCCTGACCCTATTTGTGATGCCAATCTTATCCTTTGTGATTCACCCCCAGATAGAGTTCCCGAAGTTCTTGAGAGAGTTAAATACCCTAAGCCCACATTCTCCAAAAAAGATAATCTTTCCATGATTTCTTTAATAATATTTTTAGCAATTTCTTTTTCTTTTTTATTTAGTTTTTTTTCTAACTTATCAAACCAATCTTTAGATTCTTTTATACTTAATGAGGTTAATTGACCTATATGCATGTTATTAATTTTTATGCATAAAGCTTCATCATTTAACCTATAGCCGGAGCAATTTTCACAATCTGAAATGGATTGAAATTTTTCTATTTCATTCCTCATCCAGCTACTATCAGTTTCAAGATACCTTCTTTTTAAATTATTAATTATACCTTCAAAAGGTTTTTTAGTTTTAAAAGTCCTTGAGCCATCATCATATAGAAACTCTATTTCTTCATTTTCAGATCCATTAAGAATTATATTTTTAAAATCTTTTGGTAGATCCTTCCATCTAATATCTAAAGAAATATTGTAGTGATTTGATAAAGCAAATAATGTCTGAAAATAATAGGGCGAAGGGGTAGATTTTTTAGACCAAGGAGCAATAGCGCCATCATTTATACTTAGATTTTTGTCTGGAATAACTAATTCTTCATCAATAAAATATTGTGTCCCGAGTCCATCACATTTATTACATGCTCCCTTAGGGTTATTAAAAGAAAAAAGTCTTGGTTCAATTTCTTCTATAGTAAATCCAGATACTGGGCATGCATAATTAGCAGAAAATAATATTCTTTCGGTTTCCTTTTTTTTGTTACCTTGAACTTCTATTACGGCTAATCCATCTGATAACGAGGTAGCTAATTCAAAGCTATCAGCTAATCTTGATTTTATATCATCATTAATAACGAGCCTATCCACTACAACATCAATATTATGTTTAAAATTCTTTTTTAAATTTGGTACATCTGAAATTTCATAGAATTCACCATCAACTTTAACTCTTTGAAAGCCTTTTTTTAATAACTCCGAAAATTCTTTTCTGTATTCACCTTTTCTTTCTCTAATTATTGGAGCTAGCAAATACACCTTACTATCTTTTTTTAGCTTTAAAGCCTGATCAACCATTTCGGTTATAGTTTGACTTTTTATTGGTAGGCCAGTCTCAGGCGAATGAGGTATACCTATTCTTGCAAACATTAATCTTAAATAATCATGAATTTCAGTTACGGTCCCAACAGTAGATCTAGGATTTCGTGAAGTAGTTTTTTGTTCAATAGATATTGCTGGCGATAACCCTTCAATTTGATCAACATCAGGTTTTTGCATCATTTCCAAAAATTGTCTTGCATACGCAGACAAGCTTTCAACATATCTTCTTTGNCCTTCAGCATATATTGTATCGAAGGCTAAGGATGATTTACCAGACCCTGATAAACCAGTAATTACTGTAATCTCTTCTTTAGGTATATTAACACTAAGGTCTTTTAGATTATGTTCCCTAGATCCAAAGACTTTAATGAATTTCTTTGAGTTTTTTTTAGATGCTTCTCTCACAGTTTTTCCTGTATTTAAATCAAAATAACTTATATCATAAGATTTTATGCTATCTATATCTTTTTAAAAAAAGTCATTAAATTGGAGTTATTATGTCAGGAAGTTTAAATAAAGTGATGTTAATTGGTAGGTTGGGGCAAGACCCTGAAGTCAGAAACACTCAAGACGGAAGATCTTTATGTACCTTTTCTATTGCCACAAGTGAATCTTGGAACGATAAAAATACTGGTGAAAAAAGAGAAAAAACTGAATGGCATCGAGTAGTCGTATTTAATGAAGGTTTAGTTAATATTATTCAGCAATATGTAAAAAAAGGTTCAAATGTCTTTATTGAGGGTCAACTTCAAACTCGTAAATGGGAAGACAAAGATGGTATTGAAAAATATACTACAGAAGTAGTTCTTCAGGGCTTTAATTCAACTTTTAAAATGCTAGATAATAGGAATTCTGGTTCAGTCGATAATAATTTTTCACAAGATAGTGCAATTTCAGACTCTAGTAATTTTGACTCTGAAATCGATGATGATATTCCCTTTTAACTCATTGATTATTAATGATTATTAGTTATAAAATAACATATTAATATTTTGTAGATATAATCATAAAATGTTAAAATAATCCTTTAAGAATCAATATTTGATTCGTGTTTAAAGGCGAGGTAAATGTCAGATACAACTGACGAAGATCCAATTGATAGCAAGGATATCTCTAATACTAATTTAGATCAAGAAATGCGTCAGTCTTATCTAGATTACGCTATGAGCGTTATAGTATCTAGAGCCTTACCAGATGCCCGCGATGGTTTAAAACCTGTTCACAGAAGAATTCTTTATTCAATGCATGAAGATGGATATGACTATAATAAACAATATAGAAAATCCGCAAGAGTTGTTGGTTCAGTTATTGGTAAATATCACCCCCATGGCGATCAAAGCATCTATGATGCCCTTGTAAGAATGGCTCAACCTTTTTCACTCCATCTACCGTTAGTTGATGGGCAGGGAAACTTCGGTTCTGTCGATGGCGATCCACCTGCTGCAATGAGATATACAGAAGTGAGAATGGAAAAAATTGCCCATCATCTTCTGAATGACATCAATCTAGATACAGTAGATTTTCAAGAAAACTACGACAATTCTGAAAGCGAACCTATTGTTCTACCAGCCGAATTTCGAAATCTACTTGTAAATGGTGCTGGTGGAATTGCTGTGGGTATGGCTACAAATATCCCTCCTCATAATTTAAACGAAATTACAGAAGCATGTATGTTTATGATTAATCATCCTGAAACTGATGATCAAGAAATGGATCAAAGGTTGTGTGAAATTGTGCCGGGTCCTGATTTTCCAACCGGAGGAATAATTTTAGGAAAAAGTGGCGCTAGGAGTGCTTATACAACTGGCAGAGGGTCGGTGGTAATTAGAGCTAAAGTAGAAATTGAAGAAATACGTAAGGATAGAGAAGCATTAATTGTCACAGAAATACCGTATCAATTAAATAAAGTATTACTTATACAGAAGATTGCTGATTTAGTTAGAAACAAAACAATAGAAGGAATATCTGATTTAAGAGACGAAAGCGATCGTCATGGAATGCGAATAGTTATAGAATTAAAACGTGATTCAGTCGCAGAGGTAATTTTAAATCAACTTTATAAGTTTACCCAACTTCAAACTTCTTTTGGCGCAAATATGGTTGCTTTAGATAAAGGAAGCCCTAAGCAAATGAAGTTAAGGGAGATGCTTACTTGTTTTATTGATTTTAGAGAAGAGGTTGTAACAAGAAGATTAAAATTTAAATTAAACAAGGCTAGAGATAGAGCTCACCTCTTGGTTGGTCTCGCTATTGCAGTTTCAAATATAGATGAAATTATTAAACTTATCAGATCTTCAAAATCACCTGCTGAGGCAAGAGAAGATTTAATGGATCGTGAATGGCCTGCTAAAGATGTTAAATCTCTTATTGAATTAATTGATGATCCTAGACATGGAATTACAGCTAAGGGTAACTGTTCATTTACTGAAGAACAAGCTAGAGCAATTTTAGAATTAAGGCTTCAAAGATTAACTGCAATGGGCATTGACGAAATTAAATCAGAATTAGATGACTTAAAAGGCACAATAGAAGATTTACTATTAACGCTTGGCGATAAAGGTAAAATTTATGACATCATTAAAGATGAGTTAACATATGTTAAAGATAACTTCGCGGTAGAAAGAAGGACAGAAATTCTTGGAGAGTTAGATGATGTTGAAGATGAAGACTTAATAAAGAAAGAAGATATGGCTGTCACAGTAACTAGATCAGGCTATATCAAACGCGTACCTTTATCGACTTATAGAGCTCAAAACAGAGGCGGAAAAGGTAGAGCGGGTATGCAAACAAAAGATGATGATTTTGTGAGGCATATTTTTATTTCTAACACTCATCAACCAATTTTATTTTTCTCATCTAAAGGAATGGTTTACAGATTAAAAACTTGGAAATTACCACTTTCTAGCCCTCAAGCAAAAGGAAAGGCCATGGTTAATCTTCTGCCGTTGGATGAAGATGAAAGAATAACAACAGTAATGTCTTTGCCGGAAAACCAAGATGAATGGGAAAATTTATATGTAATATTCGCAACTTCCTCTGGTGGTGTAAGAAGAAATTCATTAGCAGATTTTTGGCGTATTAATAAAAACGGTAAAATTGCTATGAAGTTAGATTCTAAGGAAAGAATTATTTCTGTTCAAACATGCACAGAAGATAACGACATACTTTTAGCAAGCAAGAAAGGTCAAAGCATTAGGTTTAATGTTGATAAAGTTAGAGTATTTGCATCTAGATCTTCTACAGGTGTTAGAGGCATTAGATTGTCAAAAAATGATAGTGTTGTTGGTATGGCGGTATTAAATAGAGTAAAGGCATCAAATGATGAGCTTAGAGCTTATCTAAAAATGTCATCTATGATGCGTAAAGCGACATCAGATGAGAGTAACGATGATGACGATCTAGACTTTGAAGGAAATGATATAGAGCTTTCAACTGAAAGATATTCAGAATTAGCTGCAAGCGAAGAAATAATCCTAACTGTTGCCTCTAATGGACAAGGAAAAAGATCTTCCTCATATGAATATCGAACAACAAACAGAGGCGGGAAGGGGGTTATAGGAATTAAAATGACTAAATCACATGGTGATTTAGTTGCTTCATTTGTAGTTGATGAAAATGATCAAATTATGCTTATAGATAATAGTGGAAAATTAATTAGATGCCCTATTACAGATATAAGAATCATGGGAAGAACAACTCAAGGTGTAAAAATATTTAATATAGACAAAAATGCACATGTTGTTAGTGTAGAGAGAATTTTCGAAAGCGAAGGGGAAGAAGAATGAAGATAGCTGTTTATCCAGGTTCTTTCGATCCATTTACCTTAGGTCATAAAGATATATTATTAAGAAGTTCAAGAATTTTTGATAAAGTTATAGTTGCTATTGGAGAAAACCAAGGTAAAAAAAGCCTCTTTTCTATTGAAGAAAGGATTAAAGATATATCAAATGAAATCAATGATATAGATAGCAAAGATAATGTTTTAGTTGAATCTTTTAATGGTTTAATAGTTGATTTTGCAAGATCTAAAAACGCTAATATTTTAATTAAAGGTGTAAGGGGTCCTGTAGATTATGATTACGAGTTACAGATGGCAGGAATGAATTCAACAATGAATCCTGATATTGAGACTATTTTTCTTATATCGAGACCAGAATTTAGCTACATTTCTTCATCTTTAGTTAAGCAAATTGCCTTAATGAAAGGCGACTACTCAAGTTTTGTTAGTCCAATCGTTGAAAAATCTATCAAAAGTAAAATATAAAATGCCTATAATTAATAGTTTTTCAATACTTAGTTTTTTTTTATTTTTTATGGGGATATCAATGTCAGATATAAATGCAGAGAATGTTAAATCACAAAATCTAGTGATGGAAGTAACGCAAAATTCAGAAATAACAGATCCTTCTGAAAATCCACCAATTGGTAAGGTTATTATAAAGCTCTATCCAGATGTAGCTCCTAAACACGTTTCGCAAATTACAATGTTAGCTAAAGAAGGTTTTTATGATGGGATAATTTTTCATAGAGTTATTGAGGGCTTTATGGCGCAAACTGGAGACCCTACTGGAACGGGGATGGGTGGTTCGGATCTACCAGACATAAGAGCAGAATTTAGTGACGAACCATTTGTAAGGGGAACTTTAGGTATGGCTCGATCACAACATCCAGATAGCGCAAACTCGCAATTTTTTATTTGNTTTGAAGAGGCTTCTTTCTTAAATGGTCAATACACCGTTTTTGGAAAAGTANTTGAAGGAATGGAATATATAGANAAAGTTATGCGAGGTGAACCACCTGATTACCCTGATAAAATAGTATCAATGACATTGTCTGATTAGGGTTTATGTTTCTTAAAGATTTTTCTTTTGAACTACCTGATGATCTAATAGCAGTTAAACCGGTCTACCCAAGAGATTCATCAAAATTACTTGTTTTAAAATCTCTTAATTCTTATCAAAATTCTCTGTTTTCTGATATATGCGATTATTTGCTGCCAGGAGATTTACTGGTAGTTAATAATACTAAAGTTAATGCCTCTAAAATTATAGGTTTAAAAAAAAGAACAAAATCAAAAATAGAATTTACTTTTATTTCGAATGAAAAAGATGGCATTTGGCTATGCTTTGCTTTACCGGGTAAAAAAGTTTCTATAGGTAATTTATTTATTTTTAAAGATGTTGAAGGAAAAGTTATTAGTAAAGATAAAGAAAAGATATATATAGATTTTGGAGTAAAAAATAATGAATTTATAGACATTCTTTCGACTTTTGGAGAAATCACACTTCCTCCGTATATATCAAAATTAAGAAAGTTCGAAGATCAAGACAATAAAGATTATCAAACTATATATGCACAAAAAAGCGGCTCTATAGCTGCACCAACAGCAGGACTTCATTTTACAGATAATCTTCTAAAAAAAATTAAAAGAAAAAAAATTGATATTGAGAGTATTAACTTAAATATTGGTCCAGGCACATTTTTGCCTTTGAGGAATGATAAGGTTGAGGATAATAACTTACATTCAGAAAAATTTTATATTTCTGATGAATCATCAGACATTCTTAATGACGCATACCATAGTAAAGAAAGAAGGATTATATCTGTTGGGACAACCTCTCTAAGAGCGCTAGAGTCTTCTTTTGATAGTAAAAATTTTTTTAAACCTTTAGATGAAACTACTAATATATTTATTTATCCAGGTAAAAAAATCGAATCAATTGATGGTCTAATAACAAACTTTCATTTACCTCAATCATCACTTTTTTTGTTAATATGCGCCTTAATAGGAACGAAAACAGCGTTAGATATGTATAATTATGCTATAGAAAACAAATATAGATTCTATTCTTATGGAGACGCATGTTTTTTATTAAATAAAAATTATGGCTAAATTTAATTTTAAAGTTTTAAAAAAAGATGGCTATGCCCGTAAAGGTCTTATTGAAACCAAAAGAGGTAATATTAAAACACCTGCGTTTATGCCCATAGCCACTCAAGGCGCAGTTAAGTTTACTCCCATAGAGTTTATAGAGCAGATTGGATATGAATTAACTCTTTCAAACACTTATCACTTATTGTTAAGACCAGGGTTAGAAAGGCTTTCTAAGTTTGACGGTGTTTCAGAGTTCATGGGGTGGAATAAGCCTGTATTAACTGATTCTGGTGGTTTTCAGGTGATGTCTCTATCAAAATTAAGAAAAATATCGGAAGAGGGAGTAAAATTCCAATCTCATATTGATGGTTCATCGCATTTTTTAACTCCTGAAAATGTAATTGATCATCAGAATGTAATTAAATCAGATATTCAAATGGTTTTAGATGAATGTATTCAGTATCCCGAGTCTTACGAGAATGTTAAAAAATCAATGGAATTATCACTTAGATGGGCTGAGAGATCCAGAAAACATTATACGAAAAATAAAAGTAAAATTTATGGAGCCCAGTTTGGAATAATCCAAGGTGGTGTATTTGAAGATTTAAGGGAAATATCAGTTTCTGAAACAGTTAATTTCGATTTTGAGGGATACGCTATTGGCGGACTAGCAGTTGGTGAAGGTCATGAAAAAATGATTGAGGTTGTTAATTATACTGCTCCACAACTTCCTGAAAATAAAGTTAGATATCTGATGGGCGTTGGAAAACCTAATGATATTATTGAGGCAGTTTATAGAGGGGTTGATATTTTTGATTGTGTTATCCCAACCAGGGAAGGAAGACATGGTATAGCTTATATTGGTTCTAGCTCTATTAATTTAAGAAATTCTAAATTTGAGAGTGATTTAACCCC
>PBRS01000016.1 GCA_002726005.1 Rhodobiaceae bacterium | reverse complement strand
GGGACGCAACCCATCCTATTACTCATAAAACATGCATGACCGAGCATAATATCTGCCGCAGAAAAATTACCAATCAAATATTCTTTTCCTTCAAGCGCTTCATCAACAGGAGCTAATGATTTTGTTAGTAATCTTTGCGCTTGCCCTAATGCAGTTTCATCTCTCCTTTCGGGAGGAAGGAGAATTGTCTGAACAACAATAGTATTAATAGGAGGCATTACCATGCCTTCGCAATAATGAAACCATTGTAAAAAATCAGGATAACTTGCGTCATCTGTAGAAGGTTTTAATCCTCCATTTTTATGCCTTTCCAGAACATATTCTACTATCGCACCAGACTCATAAATTCTAATATCACCATCATCAAGAACTGGGATTCTTCCCAGAGGATGTCTTTTTCTATGTTCATCTGATTTCAAATCACTTGGGTGAAACGCCATATTATTAACTTCATAAGGAAGAGATAACTCCTCTAATAACCATATAATTCTTCCAGCTCTAGAATTTGGAGCAAAATGAACTTTGAGCATAATTTTAATCCTTTTTTGATAATATTTATTTTATTTAGTAATTTTGTTAATCTGATTAAAAGATTAATGAAAAAAAAGATTTTTACAAATAATTTATAGGAGATTTAAAATGATTGGACCACTAAATCATGTTGGGGTTGCAGTACCATCAATAGAAAAAGCTGTTGAAACATATAAAAATTTATATAACGCAACTGATATTACAGACATTGGTGAAATGACAGACCAAGGGGTGAGATTTTGCTTTGTTAATCTTCCAAATAGTCAAATCGAGCTAATAGAACCTTTAGGAGATAGCTCTCCAATTCAAAATTTCCTAGATAAAAACCCTAAAGGGGGACAACATCACATTTGTTTCGAGGTTAAAGATATTCATGAAGCAAAAATTGAAATGGAAGAAAAAGGAGCTACAGTTTTAAATGAACCAAGAATTGGTGCTCATGGTACCCCTATAATTTTTATTCATCCTAAAGATTCTGATGGCGTATTAATTGAGCTTATGGAAACCCCAAAAAGTTAATCCAAAAAATTTTCTATTATTTGTTTTATTGGAACGAATTTAAAGTTTTGATTAATTTTCTTTGCTTGTAAAGAAACTCCATCCAAATTAAAAGTTGTCATATTCATATCGTCTTGGGCAATTAGAATTCCAGATTCATAATCTTCATTAATGTGGCCAGTATAAATTTCAATTCCATCAGTTCTTGAGACACCATCAATTTCATTATCTTTACCAATTGAAAATCTTCCTATGAATTTATTCTTATTACTTAAATTATAAACTGTAAAATCACTTGATCCCTGGGATGATGCTATTAATAATTTACCTTCTGGATAATTTAATATAGCTAAACCTTCAGTATCACCATTTATGTGGCCACCATTTTCTTTTATGCTATCTATTATCTTTATTTCATGATCTTTTGGCTCAGCATCAATAAAATAAACACCAGAATTTTCATCTTCTTGAGCAAAATATAAAATTCCACTTTCATCATCAACAACACAACCTTCTGAAGTTGAATCTGTTTTAATTTCCCTAACTAATTGTGTTTTAATAGGAAAGAAATTAAGCACTCTATACTGATTAATAGTAAGTGCTATAGCATCACTAACAAAAATATAAGTAGCTTTAGATTTACTACTTTTATACATACAAAGACCATAAACACCTTCAAGTTCTGTCTTAAATTCATTTTTATTTAATTTTTCAATTATTCCATCTTCATTAATCAGATAAATTATTATTGAATTATTGCTTGCATTTGAACCTGCTAATATAGAGAAGTTTTTCGCACCAAAACTATAACCGCTTCTGCTATCAATATTATTAATTTTGCCAGAGGAAATAAACTGCATCCTTTTTCCGTTTAATGAAAATGAATGCAATCCAGCTTTTTTATCGGTACCAAAGATAACGCTTTTTGAAGGCTCTTTCTTATTAAACCAAAAAGCGGGGTCATCTGCAGCATCACCTGTACTAAAAACAGGTTCTGTTTCTTGTTTTGGATAAATTACTATTTCTGAAGCAGATGCCTTACTAAAAAATAAGAATATAAAAATTAATAAATATTTAGTCATATCAAATGATTTATTATCAATTAAAATAATAATCTACAAGGAATATAAAAATTAGATAAAAAAAAGAGGCAGTTAGAACTGCCTCTTTAATTAAACATTTTTTTTGAATTATCTTCGGTAAGATAATTTTAAAGCTAATGTTCTTCCAGGCTTAACATAAGCATATCTATCGCCTTTAAATCCAGCCGCTGTTCCAGTTCCACCACCAGTAGATGGCGCATCTGTTCCTCGAGTCTGGATATACTCATCACTTAGGTTTCTACCAACTAATGCTAGTTTCCAACCTTGATCAGGTGATGAAAGGTAAATACCAGCATCAACTGATGTATAACTTGGGTTATATGCGTCAGGAATAACATCATTAATTTTATACCTACTTGAGTACTTCATATTAGCGTTTAAACCAAACTCAAGTCCGTTACTAAGTGTATTATTGTAATTAAGACCAAAATTAGCTCTATTTTCAGGAGCTAGAGCTCTTTTACTACCGTTCAAGTTCTGAAGAACAAGTCCGCCATCAGGAATATTACAACCCTCGGATGGTAATTGACCACCAGCACACGGACCAACAAACTTAACATAATTAGAGTCATTATATCCATATGCAGCTGTTAATCTTAAACCATCAATTAATGGTGGAAGGTACTTCAATTGAATTTCAAAACCTTCTGATTCAGACTCTTCAGCATTCAATGTTCTATAAGCAAATGTAGCAGAATTAAAATAGTTTAACTGCAGATCGTCATACTCATATGAATAAATATCAAAATTAACTTCCAGATTTCCATCAGCTACTAAAGCTTTTACACCTGCCTCAAAACCACTAACATTTTCAGGCTCATAAGTAATATCTCCTACTGGATCAGCATTAAGAGTACTATCAATAGAACCATTATCAAATCCTCCTGACTTCCAGCCTTCTTTATAGGCAACGAAGTATGTAAGATTATCTGATGGTTGATAACGGAATGTAACCTCAGGAACAAAATCATCAAATGATTGATCTGCTGCTAAAATTCTATCTTGTACAAATAAGAATCCAAATGCAGGGTTAACATATGGTTGGGTAAAATATGAATCTTTTTTCTCATCAATATAACGTCCACCAGTTGTTAATTGCATAGTATCGTTAATATCCCATATTATTTCACCATAAACTGAGAATGTTTCACCATCAGTTTCAGATACTTTATCATAAGCAACATATCTGTCTGAAGGATCAGCTGCAGAATTTTCTGCTCCAGCAAACATAACCTCTTGAATAAAATATCTCTCTGTTTCTTGCCAGTAAGCGCCTAATGCCCAATTAATTGAACCAGCATCTGTTGAAACCCATTTTAATTCCATGGAGGTATTCTCAAATTCATTGTATTCACCAGCAAAAACACTAGTTGCAGCGTTATAATCAGCATCAATAACCCAAGCTACTTCTTGTTCATGCATATTAAGAATAGCTGTTAATTGAGAATTATCAAAATCATGCTCTAGTTTTGCAGTATATATTTTTGACTCATATTGATCGCCTAAACCACCGCCAAATACACCTGCGGTATCATAATCATTGGCAAAAGCTGGAGGAATATTATTTAAGCCTGTTCTTCTATCTTTATTGCAATCTCCACCTAAAGGATTAGGATTTGGAACACCTCCAGTATTAATCTGAGGTGTATCGCCTAAATAACAACTAAATAACTCAGCTACAGTAGCAGAAGCTACAAAAGTCTCCGCCATGCTAGCTTTAATAGTTAAAGTTGTTCTTTCAGTTAACTCACCTTTTAGGGTAAGCCTTGCAAAGCTCTCTTCGGTAGCAGGATAGAATTTTTGAGTAGGAGCAGGATTATCGTGAACTGTTGCTGCAAAACCATTTGCTGCATCCAAAGTGGTATATGTGGAATCACCTGCAACATTTTGCATCCATCCTTCGTCCATCTCACTTTCATATAAAGCTAGACGAGCTCCCCATTTATCACTTATTGGGCCAGAAATTACAAATTCATAAGTATCAGTTTTATATTCAAATTCATGACCAATACTTAAGTCTAATTCAAATTCATCTGTAGGATCATTTGTCATTATTGTTACTGCACCAGCAGTAGCATTTTTACCGAAGTAAAGAGCCTGAGGGCCTTTTAGAATTGCAACTTGGCTCGTATCATATAATCCTTCGTTAATAACCCTTCCTTGAGGGAAATAAACATTATCAATCATGACCGCAACAGATTGCTCAATGCCTAAACTTCCAGGACTTGATGCAATACCTCTAATAGCAATTTGAACACCACTTCCACTGTTAATTCTGTTTATTTCAAGTGAAGCAGATGATGCCGCAAGATCATCTAAAGTATTTATGTTTAGATTTTCCATTTCTTCTTCCGTATATGCAGTAATTGCAACTGGAATGTCTCGAACTGACTCATCTGTAGCTCTAGCTGTAACAACAATTTCTTCAATTGATGAAGAAAGTTGAGCTACCTCTGAATCTTGAGCATAAATTGAAAAAGCAAAAAATACTGAAAAAACAGATAAAGTTAACTTATTTATTGTTGACATTTGTTCCCTCCCCCGGGTTTTTATATTTAATAAATAACAATAATCTATATTATTAATGTTATAGAAAAATAAAGAAAAATATATAAAATGTAAAATATTAATATATTTTTTTTAATTTAATGAATTATAGAGATATAGGGGGAGAAAATGGCTTTTAATGGCCCAGTTGAGGATAAATTAGCAATTCATGAATTAGTTATGGTTTACGGTGATGCGGTAACAAGAAAGGATTCAGATGATTGGGGGTCTACTTGGGATGAAAACGCAATTTGGAGTGTTCCAAATTTTCCTGGACTAGAGAAAGTTGAGGGAAGAAAAGAAATAGTTAAAAAATGGGAAGAAGCAATGGAAAATTATAAATATATTGTTTTCACAGCCCTTTTAGGTTCTTTAGATATAAATGGCAATAAAGCTTCGGGTACGACCTACACGATTGAAGTTAGTACAGATATTGAGGATAAAAAAGCTCAAATTCATGGTCAGTATCTTGATGAATTCATAAAAAAAGGAAATAAATGGTTTTTTCTAAAAAGAACATTTTCAATTTTACATGATTAATAAAAACAAAAAAAGGTAGTTATGAGTATTGATTTAAAAAAAGAAAGAGAAAAGATCGTTAGCGGATCAGCTAATGTGTTTTATGATGAAGAAGTAAAAATTACTGGAGAAAGATACACATCTCATAACTTTATGGAAAAAGAGATGGATAAAGTTTGGGCTAAAGTCTGGAATATTGGAGGCTGGAGCAATGAAATTACAGAATCAGGTGATTATATTACTCATGAACTTGGCCGTGAATCTATTTTAATGGTTAGGCAGGAAGATAATTCTATAAAAGCTTTCCACAATGTTTGTCCTCACAGAGGAAATAGGTTAGTTCATGATGATAATGGCTCTTCTCCTAACTTTACATGCACATATCATGGTTGGAAATTCAACAATGAAGGTATTCTTGTTTATGCTCAGGATGAGGANGACTTTCCTCAAGGAAATCCTTGTGGAAAAATTAATCTAACNGAAATTCCTTGTGAAATTTATGGNGGTTTTATTTGGTATAANATGGATGAANACTGTNCTCCNTTATTTGATTTTTTAGGAGAAGTAAAANAATANTTNGATATGCATNACNTNAACGGTATGAAAAGNGTNTANTANAAAGTNAGTGAAGTNCCTTTTAACTGGAAAGCATTAAGAGATAATTTTAATGAGTCTTATCATTTGCCAATGACNCATCCTCAAATNATCGATTACTTTGATGATGANTATAAGAATACNGATTTTGAACTTTTTGANACNGGNCATAATTTAATGAAAATGAAAGGATGCCTTCCTTCTTTAAGAGATAAAGGAACTTTCNAAATGAANGAAAAGCTTGAAGGTGATTTATTAAATTGGAACTTAAACCCAAAAGATTTTGATGGTAAGGCTCATTTGGTAAGAGAAGCCTTACAAAAACAAAAAAGAAAGTTGGGATCTAAAAGAGGATTCGACCACTTTGAAAAAATGCCAGATGCCTGGTTAACTGATGCTTTTCATTTTAATATTTTTCCAGGTACATCAATAACATTTACTGCTGAGGTTTGCACTCTTCAGAGAACTGAACCTCATCCTACGGACCCAAATAAATCAATATATGATCATTGGCAAATGGCACTAAGAGCTGCAGACTCAGAAAATCCTGAAACCAACCCTACAATGTTAGTTGCAAGTCCAGAAGATATGGTTGAGTGGAAAGAGGTCGATAAACATGTTGTTGTATTTGGTGAAGAAACATTAAGTGATGTTGCAGATCAAGATCTTGATAGGTCAAGTGCACAACAATTAGGATTTCATTCAAGAGGTTTTAAGGGAGCATACCTATCAGGACAAGAAAATAGAGTTCAACAATTTCATAACTTCATAGATAGATATATCTATGATAAATTGAAATAAATATATATTTTGTTTTTTGAAAAACTCATTAAGCTATGAAAGAATTTTTTTTAGGGGAAAAAAATGGATAAAATAGTTAAGCATCCATCAGTAATAGACGGCAAAAATCCAAATGAATTAAGAGGTGACTCAATAACTAATGATCGTTATTTTTGCAAAGATTTTATGGACAAAGAATGGAACCATATGTGGACAAAGGTATGGTTAATAGCAGGTAGAGAAATACAAATTGAAGAACCAGGTGATTATATCGTTCATGATTTAGTTAAAGAGTCCGTTATCATTGTAAGACAAAAAGATGGGTCTATAAAAGGTTTCTATAATAGTTGTGCACATAGAGGTCAAAGACTGGTTGAATGCGATAGCTCGCAAGACTCTTTTCGATGCCCTTATCATGATTGGCAATTTGGGTTAAATGGCGATGTAATAAGTGTTCCTGATGAAGATGACTATCCTCAAGGAAGTCCTGTAGGCAAAAGAAAGTTAGTCGAGGTTAGAGTTGATACATGGGATGGTTTTATTTTTTACACTATGAGTGATGAAGCTCCTGATCTTATGGATTATTTAGATCCAATTCCTGAGATATATAAAAATCATAATTTTAAAGACCAAATTAGAGCCCAATGGGTTAGAGTTGAGTTGGATGTTAATTGGAAATTCTTTTGCGATAATTTTAATGAATCATATCATACGCGATTTGTACATCCTCAGGTACCTTCTGTAATTGACCAAGATCATTTTACTTCAAGATATGAAATGTTTCCAAAAGGTCATGCAAGAATAATTCAAATGGGCCGTCCATCATTACGAGATAGAGTTACTGAAGGTGAGGACCATCCATTTAAAGGCATATTAGAAGACTGGGGTGTAGATACATCCAAATATAAAGATTATGAAACTCTTTCTGAGCAAGGATGGAAAGATCTAAAAAAAGCAAAAAGAAAAAAATACAAAGAAAAGGGTTATCATCATTATGAAAATCTTTCAGATGAAGAATTAACTGAAAGTCCATTTCAGTTTATTTTCCCAAATATTGCAATGGGTGTGCAAGCAGATGGTTGTATTCTTTTAAATTGGTTTCCTCATCCAACAGATCCGGAAAAATGCTATTTCGATTTATGGGATATGGGTTATCCAATTGGAGGTTCTGCAAAAGGGATAGGTAAAACAGGAAGAAATACTGATGAAGAATTTAAGTCTACATCAGCAGGAATAGGTGAAACAGGAAGAACAAGTAATCAGGAATATTTCTCCCGCACAAAAGTAAATCCAATTATACTTCAAGAAGTTGAATTAGACATCCGTGACTATGATAATGGTAAAGGTGTTGAAGATTTATGGGATCATGTTGTTTACCAAGACTGGCAACTTACTGATGGTTTAAGAAGAGGTGTAAGATCTAAAGGATACCAAGAGCCTTATCTTGCAGCTCAAGAAACAAGAGTTAGATATTTTCATGAAACTTTGCATGATTACCTTAACGGAAAAATACCAAAATAAAAAAGCGCTCAATTATGAGCGCTTAATTACAACAAATTTTAGGCTCTAACTACTTTTAGGTGCCCAAATTTGAATTAAAATCATTAAACCAACGATTACTAAAAACGCGATACCCATTGGTGTAGGTGTTGTTGCTATTTCTGTAGTCCCAACATATTCGACAAAACCTTTAGCGGTTTCGCTTTTATCTTCCAACGCATTAAGATTATTTGAAGCAATAATCCAATTATTCAAACCATTAGTCATTCTCATCCATGTTGAAGCTAGAACAATTAAACCAAATCCAGATGCCAAAATCTTTGCTAATATACCGAATTCATTTGAAGCTCGAGTTGCTGCAGCAATTCTCAGTGAAAGCCATATAGCTAAAACGCTTCCAACAAAACTAAGTGCATCACCTATTTTATTTGAGCTCCATAAACTCCATAATTGAAATTCATCCATATTTTTCTCCTTTTATTAAATATTTTTTATTAAAATTATTATTACTAAATCTTTTATTATTTTTATTTCTTTACCCAAATCGGCGCAAGAAGAGCAATAACAACTACTATCCACCAAACGCCCATTATCGGATCCCAGGGAATTAAAGAAAATTGAGGAGGTTCAGAAATTGGTAAAAAATCTGCAAATCTTTGCGCATGTGGAGACAAGTTTTCTAATTGCCCTAAAGAATATGAAGCGCTTCTCCAATTAATCGAAAAGAACCCAGAAATTTGTAAACCGCTATAAACTATTCCTAGCCCGAACAAAGAACTGATAATTTTTGTAGGTAAATTAGCTCCTTGATCATAAATTCTTAATGATCCTCTTAATGCTGCCCACAAAAGAACAAAAACGC
>PBRS01000015.1 GCA_002726005.1 Rhodobiaceae bacterium | reverse complement strand
TTGGGGTATTCATTTACCCATAATTTTTTAAGTGATTTAGGTGGATTAGAATCTCATTCAGGTGAAAATAATATTATATCCTCAATTTTTTTTAATTTATCAATGTTGCTTTTTTTCTTTATAGGTATTTCTTTCTTATTTGTTCCTATTTTATTTAAAGAAAATAAGCCTACCTTTATTTTAGCAATTATAGGCTCTATATTTTTCTTTATCGGGTCGATGTTTTTTGCTGGTGTAGGTTTTACACCTTACGATGTTTTCTTTGACCTTCATGTCTTTTTTGCTCTTAACTCTTTTAGATTAATGATTCCTGCATCGTTAATTTATTTAATAGTCTTTCTAAGAAGCTCTTTGAGTATAAGATATATTGCTGTTATAGCCTCATTTTTATTTCTTGTTACTGCATATGTTATTTACTTAAATATCGGAGAAAACCCCTTATCAAACAAAGAGGCAATGATTGCTTCTGCTACAATACAAAAATTTATAGCATTTATGTCAGTTGCGACAGTATTTTCACTTTCTTTTGGGTTTTCAAAACGAACAAGAAATTCGAAATAATTTAGTTTTTGCAATTAAATTGCAATATCAGACAAGCAAAAATTACTATGTTATAAGCTCTCTAAATTGAATTGGAGTTTATTATGGAAGAATTAAATCAAGCTAAGGTCTGTGAGATTTTAAATCAGATTATGGAATATGAGTTAGCGGGCGTTGTTAGGTACACACATTCATCTTTAATGGTTTCTGGCCCAAACAGAATACCAATAGTTGAATTTTTACAAAGCCAAGCAACTGAGTCCCTAGATCATGCTCAACAAGCAGGAGAGTTTTTGACGGGCTTAGATGGTCATCCAAGTCAGAAAATTGCTAAAATTGAAGAAAGCAATAGACATTCCATAGAGGATATTCTTGAAGAAAGTCTCGAACATGAAATTCATGCTTTAAACTTATATAAAGACCTACTTGATTGTGTCGAAAATGCATCAATATATCTTGAGGAGTATGCTAGAACAATGATTGGCCAAGAAGAACAGCACACAATTGAATTAAAAAAGATGCTTAAAGATTATTCTTAGTAAATAATCCATTTCTTTAACCTTTTTGACACAATAAAGATTTATATCTATAATTTCATTTAAATTGGGGGAAATACTATGAGTGAACAAGAAGAAAGTTTTAATCCTGAGTACAATCCGCTTGGTGCTGAAGGTTCAATAGATACTAATGCTATGCCTTGGATATCAATTAAAGATGTAAAAGGGTTATATGTTAAGCCAATAAGAGTAAGTCCAGAAAGTGGAATGTTTTCTTTGATCTATAAATTAGAAAAAGGATGCTCATTTCCTAGCTCTGTTTATCTTGGCGGAATGGATATGTTAGTTTTATCTGGTCAACTTAGTTATACTCAAGAGGATAAAGAAAGTGTTTTAGCTCCAGGAACTTGGGGTTTTATAGCAGCAAATTCTAAAGTTAATTCAATAACTGCTATTGAAGAAACTGAAGTTTTAGCCAATTTTTATAGCGCATTAGCATTATTAAAAGATGATGGCTCACTTCAATCTCTTTTAACAGGAACTGATGTACTGAAGCTTGCAAATGAAAAAAATATTTCTCTTGTTCCTAATTCATCAACTGAATGCTGGGAAAGAGGCCCTCAAACCTATGATGGTCCAGGAGAGCCTTTGGCTATTGCTTCCTCTAATGCTGCGACATTAGTAGATTCTGACGTAGGATCAGTATTATCATCTGAAATTTCTCATCCGCATTTTGTTGATACTAGAGAAGTGCCTTGGTTTACTATGCCAACTATGCCTGATGTTGGTTTAAAGCTTTTACGTGTAAGTGAAGAAACCGGATTTGTTTCTATGATTGTTAGACATAATGGAGTTGCTCTTCCGCATTCACATATTGGAGCTAGTGACTTTTTGGTATTGAGTGGAGCTTTAGGTGTTAGAGCGGGCCCCCCTGAAGGATATGGCCCAGGTATGTGGTTCTATGAACCTGCAGGTGCGAGACATGAAGAAACACAACGAGTTACAGATGAAGATTTAATTTATACTGCTAATATATATGGACCATTAGTTTTTGACTCTGGACCAGGCACACCTGTCGAAGCTGTTGTTTCATGGATGGATTACAAAACAATGGCTGAAGAAGGTGGCATCAAATTAGTTCCAAATTCGAATTCAAATGATAAAACCTTACTTGCATGGGCTCCAATAGAAGCAAATTAAAAAAGTATAATGTAGTTGATCTGTTCTGCGGAGCAGGAGGGTTTTCTCTTGGTCTTAAAAATACAAATAGATTCAATTCAATTTTAGCGAATGACATTGATATGGATATGTGTGAAGCATATTCGTTAAATTTTCCTGAAACAAAAATACTATCAAAACATATATCTGATTTAGATTTTTTTTCTATTAAGAAGGAAAATACTATTGATGTTGTAGTTGGAGGACCCCCTTGTCAGGCTTATTCATTATCAGGAAAACGACACATAGATGATCCAAGAGCCAATTTGTTCTTAGAATATTTTAGAGCAATTGAAGTAATTAAACCTCATATTTTTGTTTATGAAAATGTAAAAGGCTTATTCTCATATAAAAAAGGAAATATATTTAATCAATTGCAAGAAATATTTGAAAAAATTGGTTACGACCTTTCAATAAATCTAGTAAATGCTCTCAATTATGGGGTTCCTCAATCCAGAGAAAGAATATTTATTATTGGTTATAAAAAAGGATTAGAGTATTCATTCCCTGCTTATTCCCATTCAACAAAAACATCAAAAAAACCAATAACTATAAGTGATGCAATTTCTGATTTACCAATGATCAAAAGTAACGAAAATTCATTAAAATATTTATCTAAGCCAAAAACAAGCTATCAAAGGCTCATGAGGAAAAATGCTCCAGAAAATTTAATGGATCATAAATCATCTAAGCATGGCGAAAATCTTATTAATATTATGCGTTATCTTCCGGAAGGTGGTTTAAAAGAAGATCTTCCATATAAAATTAGACCAAAATCTGGTTATGCTAATAGTTATGGAAGATTATGGTGGGATAAACCATCAACAACTATTACTAGAAATTTTGGAACACCAAGTTCTGCTCGATGCGTTCACCCAAAAATTGATAGAGCGCTTACTACAAGAGAAGGAGCAAGATTACAAAGCTTTCCTGATCATTATAAATTTTTTGGTTCGCGAGCAAAAAGAAACCTTCAAATTGGTAATGCCGTACCACCTCTTTTAGCAAAAAAAATTGGTAGAAGCATTGCAAGAAGTCTTGATAAATTATGATTTATATTTTTATAGAGCATGATATAAAAAAATATGATTAAAAAAACCTCCCTTATCGCAGGCTCAACTGGTTTTCTTGGATCAAAGATCCTAAATCATTTGTATAAAGAAGATCAAAAAATTTACTGTCTTTCAAGAAGAAAAAATGAAATTAATTCAATAAATATAGAGGACATCATTATTGATTTTGATGCCATCAATAATTTAAGCTTACCCAAAATTGATCATGTTTATTTATGTTTAGGACATGAACTAAGAGCATGGGAGTTAATGTCTATGCCCGATAGAGAAAAAGGTCCATTTTATAAAGTTGACTATGAATATACCCTTAGCATTGCAAAAAAAGCTGAAGAGGTTGGTGCTACCTCAATTTCTTTGGTTTCAGCAGTTGGCGCTAATCAAAATTCTAAAAGTTTTTATTTAAAAACAAAGGGAGATTTAGAAGAAGAAATTAAAAAACTAAGATTTAAAACAATTAATATTTTTCAACCAGGCCATTTAGCGGGAAGAATTAATTGGCAAAGAAAAAAAAGCGAACCTCGATTAGATGTATTTGCATTTGAAATTGGATCTCTGTTTTTTGATCCTTTTTTAGTTAGTGGATTACAGAAGTTTAGGAGTATTAATGCAGATAAGTTAGCTAATTTTATTGTTAAATCAACAATCAATGAGAGTTTAGGAATAAATCAGTTTCAATATTCTGATTTCTAAAATTTTTCAAAAAACTATTTTGTATTAATAATATTTATATCATTTTTAAGTTATTTTTATTATAAAAATCCAAGATCTTATCTTGATGCCATTCTTCATCATAAAATTCCAATTGAAGAAGATCCTTTGGCTGACTTTGATCCTTATAAATGGCGAGTATGTTCATATCGCCAACACCAGGAAATATATTATCTTTATTATTATTTATATTATCTTCTCTAAACCACGATGCAAAATGCCAATAGCAATTCCAATCATTATCAAATAGCCATTTAATATAATTCTTAGTATTTGCAATATCTTTTTTTGCTTCTAAGTATAGAGCAGGCTTATGCTTTAATAAGAAGCTCTTTGCTCCTTGTATTGCTTCCCATTCATGACCTTCGATATCAATTTTAACAAGACTACAGCTTTCCAATTCTATTTCATCCAAAGTTATTGTTTTAATAGATGTTCCTTTGTCTGAGATTCCCGCTTCACCATATCTTCCAATATTAGAAAATTCATGATCATTTAGTTTAGCCCAGCCACTTTTATTTGAAATAGCCAAATTATGAATATCAACATTAGTAATATCATTAAGTGTTAAATTTGTATTTAAGCACTGCGCCATTAATAGTTGTGGTTCAAAAGCTATTACTTTTCCTGTTTTACCTACATTTTTTGACATAGATAAAACTGTTGTTCCAATATTTGCTCCAATATCAATTACCGTATCTCCTTCATTAATATATTCAGACATTATTATATTTTCTCCTTCCGACCATTCTCCGTAAAGAGGTAAACATTTTCCAATGACTGAGTCATTAACTGGCCAGATCATGATGCCATGAATACATTGAGCTAAATTAAAATTTTTTAAGTTTATGTCCATTATAGAGGGCTTTTTTATATTATTTATGTCATAAAAATATAATAAATAACAGTGAAGTGATATAAAAGTAATGAGTTTTGAAATTAAAAATAAAAATGTTTTAATTACTGGTGCAACAAGTGGTATTGGAGAGGCTACTGCAATTGATTTAGCCAAACAAGGAGCAAATATATTTTTTATTGCAAGAAATAATTTAAAGGCTCAGAACTTGTCTGATAAAATTGAATTTATTTCTGGAAAAAGGCCTAAGTTTTTTATAGCAGACCTAGCTTCTCTTAAAAATATTAAAGACGCTGCTTTAGAGTTTATTTCTTTAGATATACCGCTACATGTTTTGTTGAATAATGCTGGATTAATTAATAATAATAGAAAAGAGACAGTTGATGGATTTGAGGAAGTTTTTTCAATTAATCATTTGGCTTATTTTTACCTTACGCATTTACTTTTAGATAAATTAAAAGAAGACTCACCAAGTAGAATTATTAATGTTTCGTCAGGGGCACATGCATTTGTGAAAGGTTTTAATTTTGATGATGTTCATTCGCTAACAGAATATAAGCCTTTTAAGGTTTATGGATACTCTAAACTTGCTAATATCCTTTTTACTAAAAAATTAGCTCAAATCTTAGACAAAGATAATATAACTGTTAATTGCCTGCATCCAGGTGTAGTAGGTACCTCGTTTGGACAAAATAATGGAATTTTACAAAAAATCTTATTTTATATTGCTAAGCCATTTATGAGAAGTTCAGAAAAAGGAGCAGAAAGCTCAATTTATCTCTGTTCATCATCTAATGTTGAAGCTGTAACTGGAGAATATTTTTATAATTGTAAGGTATCTCAAACTTCTAAGTGGGCAAAAAGTCAGGTTGACGCAGATAGATTGTGGGATTTAAGTAAACAATTAACCGGCATCTTATGAGTAGAAAATTAAAAGGAACTGAATTTCAAATTAAAGTCTGGAAAGAAATATCAAAAATTCCACATGGCAAAACAAAAAGTTATAAAGAAATAGCTATCGCAATCGGGAGGCCGAAATCTTCAAGAGCAGTGGCAAATGCTTGTGGTAAGAATCCATATCCTGTCGAAATACCATGTCATAGAGTAATTAGATCTAATGGTGAAATAGGTGGCTATTCTGCAGGCGGATCAAAAATGAAAAGAATTCTTCTTTCTAAAGAAATATGATAGACAAATTAAATGAATAAATTCCTTTTGGGTTTTGCTTATCTTTGTATTTATACAACACCTATTCAAGTNGGNTTTCTTTTTTGGATTNGTTGGATAATTTTTTCAACAGATTATACTNTTTTGTCNCTTTCAACTAATGAATTCTTAACAGATAATCTATTAATAGTTAAAGAATTGGTTTTTAAATATTTATTTTTTTTAAAGCCTGTTTATCAATATTTTTGGCAGTTTCCTGCTATTATTATGAGNATAATAAAAACCTTACTTAGTACCTGGTTAGGNTTTTATCTTTTGAGAATTGTAAAAAAAAGGAATATTTAATGAAAGGTGTTCTACTTATAAATCTAGGAACTCCAGATAATTTAGAGCTATCTTCAGTAAAAAAATATCTTAAAGAATTTTTATCTGATAGTTATGTTGTTGATATTCCAACAATAATTAGGAAAATATTAGTCAATTTCATCATTGTTCCCTTTAGATCAAAAAAAACTCAAGAAGCATACCAATCTATTTGGACAAAAGAGGGCTCCCCATTAATTATTAATACTAACCTGATAAAAGAAAAATTAGATCAGAAAATCGAATATCCTGTTGAAATGGCAATGCGTTATCAGAGCCCTTCAATTGATAAAGGGCTTATATCTCTTAGAGAAAAAGGCTGTAAGGAAATAATTGTTCTTCCNCTTTATCCTCATTATGCNGAGGCAACTTCTTTAACTACTAAATTAAAAGTTAAAGATGTTAAAGATAAGCTAGANCTTGATATCAAGTTATNTTTNCTAGATGAATTTTATAATNAGNATGGGTATATANCATCTTTGTCAAAACAAATTAATTCATACCTAAATGATGATATTGATTTTTTACTTTTTAGTTATCACGGTATTCCTAAAAGACAAAATGTTAGAACAAATCCAACATATGAGGAACAAGTAAAATTAACATCTAAGCTTTGTGCAGAAAAACTTGATTTAGAAGATGATCAATGGGGTGTTGCTTTTCAATCAAGAATTGGACCTGGCTGGTTACAGCCTTTTACAGATAAAATTCTTGAGAATCTTCCAAAGAATGGAGTTAAGAANGTAGCNGTTGTTTGTCCTTCATTTGTTGCAGATAATCTTGAAACATTAGAGGAAATTAATATTGAGGCAAGAGAGATATTTATTGATGCNGGTGGTGAAAAATTTATATTCATACCCTGTTTAAATAATGATGATAAATGGATAGACTTTTTAGTAGAGTATGTTTCTAATTAATTGAGGAAAAAAAATGATAACAAAAGCAGATGATTATCCTATTCATCAAAAACCCTCTCCTGTGTCAGAAGTAGGGACTTCTAGGAACTTTTATGACAGATATTTTTTTAATGGGCATTCTAAAGACGATGAAATATTCTTTGGCGCTGTTTTATGTGTTTATCCAAATTTAAATATAATGGATGCAGCCTTTACCATCGCTTATCAAGGTACTCAACATAATGTTAGGGCATCAAGAATACTCAATTTAGAGAGATTAGATACTGTTGTAGGGCCAATTGAAGTTAAAGTAATTGAACCGCTTCAAAAACTTCAAGTTTTAGTTAATGATATAGATTCAGGTATTAATGTAGATATAATTTTTGATGGCTTTTCTGAAGTTCTGCAGGAGCCTCAAATGTACTTATATGANGGCCCTAGAAAAACGATGGATACCTGTAGGATGGTTCAGCATGGTTCATGGGCTGGGCAAATAAAAATAAAAGACACTATAATAGATATAACTCAAGAAAAATTTGTTGGAACTAGGGATAGATCTTGGGGAGTGAGACCTGTTGGAGCTTATGATAGTCAGCCACCTGTTCCAATGAATTTACCACAATTCTACTGGCTCTGGAATCCAGCATATTTTGAAGATTTTACTACACAATTTCATTTTGTTGATGACTCTGAAGGGAGCATAGTTAATGGTCATTCTGTTTTGCAATATAAAGATAAAAGAGAAAAAGAAATATTCTCAAACTTGGAAAAAAATGTTGAGTATTTTAAAGGGTCAAGAAGAGTAAAATTTTTAGAAATTAATGCTTTAGATAAAAATAAAGATAATATTAATTTAAAAATTACTCCCAAAACAAGAGTTTTCATGTGCGGTTTAGGGTATATGCATCAAGAGTGGGGGCATGGACATTTTAAAGGTGAAAATGAATCAACTTATGATACTTATCATTTAGACGAAGATCCCCATGATCCACCATTTCTTCATATTCAATCGATAAGCGATGTAATTTTATCAAGAAAAGAAAAAACTTACAATGGGACATGTATTCTTGAAGAATTAATTCTCGGACCCCATTTGCCTAGTGGATTTAAAGATTTATTTGATCGTTAAAAATGCCAGTTAGTACAGAAAAAAATTTTGATGAAAAATTTAATCTTTTTAAAGAATGGTTAACGCAACAAGATAATTTTAGAAATAAAGGTCATTTAATTAAAGCAAATGAAAGCTCCATAGCCTCTGGGTTTTCAAATGAAACTTTTATTTTTAGCATAAATGAAAATGATCAAAGTAAAAATTATGTTTTGCGATTGAAACCTACTAATTATCAAGTTTTTCCAGAATACAACCTAAAATTACAAGTTGATATTATGAGGTGTTTACATGAGAGAGGCTTTCCCACGCCAAATATTATATTGTATGAGTCAAACGATGATATTTTGGGTTCTGAGTTCTATCTTATGGATTTTATAGATGGCGAAGCCCCAACTGATAATCCGCCATATCACATGGATCCAGAAGGAATGGTTGGTAAAGCTGTTAAAGAAGATAGAAGAAAAATATGGACAGAATGGATATATTATTTGAATCGAATTCATACATTGGATATCAGTGATTTAAAATTAAGAGAGCTAGATAGTAAGTATAAAAATAATAATCCATTGGATATTGATATTGAATATTATCAAAATTTTCTAGATTGGGGTATGGATGGAGAAGATAATCCTTTATGCAATAATGTTTTAAGTTGGTTAAGAGAGAATAAGCCAAAAAATAATAATCCATTAAGTTTATGCTGGGGTGATTCTCGCCCAGGTAATATTTTGTATAATAATTTTAAGGCTTCTGCTTTGTTAGATTGGGAAATGGCAACATATGGAGATCCAATTTCAGATGTCGCATGGGGCTTAGCAGTTGATGATGCTAGCAGTATAGGTTTAACGGTAGATAGGCTTGAAGGTTCAATGGATTATAAAGAAGCTCTAGATCTTTGGACAGAACATACTGGGTTTTCTTCTGAAAACTATAATTATTATAGAATATTTTCTTTGTTAAAATTTTCGGTAATAATGGTTCGCGTTGCAAAAAAACTTGTATTTAATAATATAATGCCACTCGAGAGTGATTTTTATAAGAACAATTATATTTCAAATTTTTTAAAATCTGAATTTAATGCAAATAATTAATAAATAAGAGGTTAAAAATGGAAAACTTTATTTACCCGGGTCTATTAAGCAGCATTGCTTTGTTAGTCTATTATTTTACACTATTACAAGCAGGATTAGCTAGAGCGAAATATGGTATTAAAGCTCCTTCACATGATGGACCTGAAGAATATGTAAGAAAAGTTAGGGTTCACCATAATACTATTGAGCATTTAGTATTGTTTTTACCTGGTTTATGGCTATTTTCATTTGCAGTTGATCCTATTTGGGCATTTATTATTGGCATTGTATGGCCAATAGGGCGGATAAAGTACGCCTTAGACTATTATAAAGATGCTGAAAAAAGAGGTCCTGGTTTATATTTCAGTATGCCGCCAATATATATTTATGTTCTTGGGTCATTAATTGGGTTTATTGTAAAAATCGTTTCATAAAAGAGTTTTGAATGACTAACTGGGGAATTCTAGGCACTGGTAACATAGCTAAGACTTTCGCGTTAGCTATTAAGGAGACGGAAGAATCAACTTTATTAGCGGTTGGAAGTCGATCAAAGGATTCCGCTGATTTATTTGCCTCAACTTATAGTTGTATTGGCTTTGATGATTATCAAAAGGTTTTAGATAATAAAGATATTAATGCTGTATACATAGCTACCCCTCACACATCACATTTTGCACTTTCTTATAAGGCATTAATGAATAACAAGTCTGTTCTTTGTGAAAAACCTCTTACTATGAATTCTTCAGAGGCAATGGTGTTATTTAACCTTGCTAATAAAAAGCAATTACTTCTAATGGAAGCTTTTATGTATCGGATGCATCCTCAAACCGATAAAATTAGAGAATTAGTTAAAGAGAATTTCGAAGGTAAAAAAATTGAAATAAATGCAAGCTTTGGGTTTGAGGCTAAAGTCGAAGAAGACCATCGATTGCTTAATCCTAAACTTGGAGGCGGGTCTATTTTAGATATCGGTTGTTACCCTCTATCTATGGCAAGAATGATAGTTGGATTAATAAATGGTAAAGACTTTATGGATCCAGAAGAATATGAAGTCCAATCTGAATTAAATAAACATGGAATTGATTTATCATCTGAAGCAAAATTAACTTTTTCAGATGGATCATTAGCTTATTTATCTTCATCAATAAAAGAGAATTTAGACAATTCTGTTGAGATTAGCGATGGAAAAAGAACTCTTTTAGTCAAAGACCCATGGCATTGCGGCGAATATCAGAAGGATAATAATTATTTAATTCTTAGAGAAGATAATGATAAAATTTCTGAAATAAATGTAGAGGCTATGGGTAAAATTTATGTAAATGAGATCAATCATTTTGATAAATGTATAAAAAATAATACTGAAAGTATAAAAATATCCCATAAAGATTCATATGGTAACGCCGTAAGTCTAGATGATTGGAGAAGATTTGCGGGTGTAAGATATGATTCTGATGAGCCTGAGAACAACTTATCATCCTTTAATAAACCCTTATTTAAAGATAAAGAATATTTAATTCCCAAAATAAGAATTGATAGTTTAGATACCAAAGTTTCGAAATTGGTTTTTGGATGTGATAATCAGATAGATGTAAATCATGCTTTTTCAATGTTTGATCACTTTTATTCGATTGGAGGCAATGTATTTGATACTGCATTTATTTATAATGATGGAAAAAGNGATGAACATCTTGGTAGATGGATAAANTCTAGAAACCTGGAAAATGATGTCATTGTTTTAGGTAAAGGCGCTCANACACCNCACTGCTATCCTGAAATAATTCGNGATCAGCTTCTTAAAAGTTTATCTCGATTGAAAATAGATTGTATNGATATTTATTGNTTACATAGAGATAATCAAGATGTTCCTGTTAAAGANTTTATTGATGTCTTAAATGAGCTAAAGGATGAGGGATTAATAAAAATNTTTGGAGCATCTAATTGGTCATTAAAGAGATTTCAAGAAGCTATTGATTATGCTGATAAGAGTAATAAAATTCCATTTGGAGCATTGAGCAATAATTTTAGTTTAGCTCACATGATAGAGCCGGTCTGGCCAGG
The DNA here is from genome assembly GCA_002726005.1 of Rhodobiaceae bacterium. Lineage (GTDB taxonomy): Bacteria > Pseudomonadota > Alphaproteobacteria > MED-G09 > MED-G09 > AG-430-B22. Next base: position 2,916 of record PBRS01000015.1, on the reverse strand, counting down.
GTGTGAAAGTTCTTCTGATGAAGGTTTTAGAAAATTTTTGAAGAAAAAAAATATTCTTTTATTTCCTTGGTCAAGTCAAGCTAGAGGTTTTTTTCTAAAAGATACTTCAAAAAAAGAGACTTATCATCCTGCAGACCCAAACTTAGATGAACAAAAAAGAGTGTGGCATAGTGAAGAAAACTTAATGAAAAGAGATAGATGTTTTGCAATGGCAAAGGAAAAAGGTTTTGAGCCAATAGAGATTGCTTTAGCTTATGTTTTAAATCAAGATTTTCCAGTGTTTCCCTTGATTGGTCCTAGAAATTTTATTGAAACTGAAAGCTCTGTTAATTCGTTGAGAGTTCAATTAACCAAGGAGGAAATGAAATGGTTAGATTTAAATTAATTTATAATTAAGCTATACTATAAATACCTTCTAAATCTCTTCCTTGAACAATAATTTCTTGATTATTTTCCATCCTTTTTAAATGAGCAAGGGTCGACATTGCTGCAGCAGGGTGAAGAGATTTATCAACATCTTTATAAATTAACTTTACTATTTCTGAGATCTTATTGTTTCCCTTTTTTATGGCGTCAATAATCTGTTTTTCACGGCTTAATCTATGAGATATATAGTCTGATACTAATTTTTTAGGTTCATCAATAATTGGTCCGTGAGTTGGAAAAAACTTCTCTTCTCTCCGAGAAAGTAACTTTTCTAAAGAAATAATATAATCTTCCATATCGCCATCAGGGGGAACAATAACTGTAGTCGACCAGCCCATTACATGATCACCAGAGAATAAGATATTTTCATCAAGCAAGGCGTAGCAAATATGGTTTGATGTATGACCAGGGGTATGAATAGCTTCAATTGACCATTCGCTAGTCTCTATTTTATCGCCATCTTTTAATTCTATATCTCCTTCAATATTGCGATCATAACCTTCCTCGAAATCATCCTGAACAATTCCAACATTACTTAAATTTTTATAATATATCTTTGCTCCAGTTTCAGATTTTAACTTTTTAGCAAGAGGAGAGTGATCATTATGGTTGTGAGTTAAAAGTATATGAGTAATCTCTTGTCCTGATGTTGCCTTCATTAACGCATTGTAATGGTCATCATCAATAGGTCCTGGGTCTATTACAGCTATATTTTTATTACCTATTATATATGTGCCCGTACCAGTAAAAGTAAAACCTCCTGGATTGTTAGCAATAACTCTCCTTACAAGTGGTGTTAATTGATCACAAACTCCATATTTTATTGATTTTATAAATTTTTCTAGTTGCATTAGTTTAATGAATATTTCCCAAAAAAAACAAAAACTGATAATAATCTTATAAGAATAACTTAAAGTAATAAATTAATAAATATTATGAAATATATTTCTACAAGAGGAAAGGCTCCCGAGTTAGGTTTCGAAGATGTTCTTTTATCTGGACTTGCAAGTGATGGTGGTCTCTATATTCCAAAAGAATGGCCAAAGGTAGACTACAAAGAGCTACCTACAACATCATATTCTGAACAGGCAGCATATGTTATCTATCCTTTTGTAAAAGATTTTTTAAATTATGAAGAGCTAAACGACATTACAAGTCAGGCTTATAGTCAATTTCCTTCAAAAGAGGCTATAGGTTTGAAAGAAGTTGAAAAAGGAAACTATTTATTAGAGCTTTTTCATGGACCAACTCTTGCCTTTAAAGATTTTGCAATGCTTTTGTTAGCTCAATTTTTTGAAACTTCTTTAAGTAAGAAAAATAAATCAATAACCATATTAGGCGCTACTTCAGGGGATACTGGTAGTGCTGCGATTGAAGCCTTTAAGAATAATAAACATTGTACTGTTTTCATATTATTTCCAAAAGGAAGAGTATCTGAAATACAAAGAAAACAGATGACAACTGTTGATAGCGCAAGCATTTATCCGATTGAAATTGATGGAACTTTTGATGATTGTCAAAACCTTGTTAAAAATTTATTCCAAAATCTTGAGTTCAAAGAAGAGATGTGTCTTGGAGCAATTAATTCAATAAATTGGGCTCGTGTAGCAGCTCAAATTGTTTATTATTTTTCAACTTTTCAGCAATTAAAATCAAATAGAGTTTCATTTTCAGTTCCAACAGGTAATTTTGGAGATGTTTTAGCTGGATGGGTCGCAAAAAAAATGGGATTACCTATTGATAAATTAATTGTTGCAACAAATGATAATGATATTTTGGATAGAGCAATATCTAATGGTGACTACTTTCAGGAAGAAGTAAAAGCTACCACTTCTCCAAGTATGGATATTCAAATTTCAAGTAATTTTGAGAGGCTGTTATTTGAATCTTTAAATAAGGACTCAGAAAAATTAAGAAATTTATTTATAGAACTAAAAGAAAACAATGGTTTTAGAATAGATAATGATACCCTTAGCTATATTAAAAATGATTTTAAATCAGGCAAAGCAAGTGAAAGAAAAGTAAAAGATACGATTTCACGGATTTATAAGGTTTCTAATATAATTCTTGATCCACATACTGCAGTGGGATTTTATGCTTCTGCAAAAAAATTAGATGCTGATGTGCCTATGGTTAATTTAGGAACAGCTCATCCTGCTAAATTTTCTCAAGCAGTTATTGATGCAATTGGTCTTGAGCCAGAAATTCCTGATAGATTAAAAAATATAATTAATAAAAAAGAGAAGTTTACTGAATTAGACAATAATTCAGAAGCTTTAATTGGTTTTATAAGAAAGCATTCAAATGTCTAAACATAAAAATATTATATTATTCTTATTTTTATTTTGCTTCTTGAGCACACCTTTGCTGCCTCAAGTTATTACAATCGATTCTCATATTGATATTCCTTTTGATTATATGGAAAACCCTCAACATGATCCGGGTAAAATTACTGATATGCAGGTTGATTTAGCTAAAATGAAAAAGGGT
>PBRS01000014.1 GCA_002726005.1 Rhodobiaceae bacterium | reverse complement strand
TCTCTCTGGGATTAATCCTAGGGTTTCAGTATCAATGGCAACGCTGTCTCCAAAATCAAGGTTTTTGGGTAAATCATCTTTATACATAGTAATAGTCATACGATCATTCTTTGGTAATTAAATAAAATAAGTTAAAATAATATATAGAATTATACAGCATATATTTATTATAAAAAATAATATTTCAAAAGAGTGCTAACAATGGCGACATTATATCATTATCCTTTATGCCCTTTCAGCAGGAAAATCAGACTATTATTGAGAGAAAGAAATGTTGATCCTGACCTAATAACAGAAGCATTTTGGCAAAAAAGAAGGGAATTTATTAGAACCAATCCTTCTGGTGATGTGCCGGTCTTGATAATCGAAAAAATAAAAATTTGTGGTCATTATGCCATAACTGAATTCTTGGAAGAAAAATTTGAAACCACTTTTCCTGAAGATATTAATGAAAAAAATGAATGTCGCAGAATTATGGATTGGTTTGACAATAAATTTCATTCAGAAGTACTAAAAATTATTCTTCATGAAAAAGTTGAAAGACAATTTCTTAATTTAGAGCAAGGCGGGGGTTTGCCGAGATTAGACAGAATTAAAGTTGGTATCCATAATCTAAATTACCATCTCAAATATATTGAAACTTTATTAAATGATAGATTTTGCCTGGTTTCAGAAAAAGTAAATAATGCTGACTTTACTGCTGCAGCTCATATTTCTTGTTTAGATTATCTGGGAGATATTCCATGGAAAAGATACCCTCGACTAAAAGAGTGGTATGCTAAAATTAAAAGCAGACCAAGCTTTAGATCACTATTAACTGACCAAATTATGAGTATCCCGCCAAGAGGAAAATATGTCTCACTTGATTTCTAATAGGGATGAAATAAATGAGAAAAAGAAACTTATAATTGAGAAATCTCGAGCATTAGGGTTTGATGTCATTGGTTTTGCAAATCCAAAATTACCAAAAAGTGTAAAGAAAAATTTAGATAACTTTCTCAAATCAAATTTTCATGGGGAAATGGATTGGTTGGCTAAAAACAAACATAGGAGAGAGTCTCCTGAAAATCTATGGTCAGAAGTAAAAACTGTTATTTCTTTGGGAACTAATTATGGACCTCATGAAAATCCTTTAGATAATTTAATTAACAAGGATTATGGGAATATTTCTGTATATGCAAGAGGAGAAGATTATCATAAAGTAATTAAAAAAAATTTAAAGAAATTTGGAGGTTGGTTAGTAAAAGAATTAAACTGTAGTTTAAAGGTTTTTGTCGATACTGCTCCAATTATGGAAAAAAACATTGCTGAAATGGCAGGAATAGGATGGCAAGGAAAACATTCAAACATAGTTAGCAAGAATTATGGTTCATGGTTATTTTTATCAGAGATTTTTTTAGATGTATTTATAGACGAGGATATCAAAGAAAAAGATAACTGCGGAACCTGCAAAAAATGTCTAAAAATTTGTCCGACAGATGCCTTTATCAATAAATACAAAATGGATGCAAGAAAGTGCATATCCTATTTAACCATAGAACATAAAAGTCAGATCCCACTCGAATATAGAAATAAAATTGGTAATAGAATATATGGTTGCGATGATTGCCTAGCTATATGTCCTTGGAACAAATTTGCTTCAAAATCTAAGGAAATAAAGTTCATAAATAACAAAAAAGAAGAAGATCTAAAATTATCGAAACTATCAAAATTAAGTGATCAAGAATTTAGGGATTTTTTCTCATCATCGCCGATTAAGAGGATTGGTAGAGACCGTTTTATAAGAAATGTATTAATTGCTATAGGTAATTCTGATAATAAATCTCTATCAAAAAATGCATTAGATAATTTAAAAGATGAGTCACCATTGGTTAGGGGTGCAGCTATTTGGGCTCTTAGGAAGCTACTTAATAATAAAGAAATAAGCAACATCAAAGAGAAATATATAATTAATGAAAAAGACAGGTCAGTTATTAATGAGTGGGAAAATAATATTTCTTAGTTAGTTATTGTAAACATTTAGGATTGCATCTCCCAAACTCTTTAGATCACTATCACTAGATAAACTATGATCGCCATTTTTATTAAAATTTACATTAATATCATCCGATGAAAAACTAGACAGTAAGTCTAAAGATAATTCCCAAGGAACGGCTTCATCTTTAATACCGTGAAAAATTCTTATTGGAATATTTAAATCTATCTTATTTTTTAAAAGAAGATGTTTTCTTCCATCATCGATAAGTTTTTTTGTAATTCTATAACTAGAATGGTAATCCTCAACATATCTCTCAATATAACCTGTTGTTTTGATCAATTTTTTTTCTTTCGATGAAAATTTTTTCCACATTAAGTTTTCTGTCATATCTAATGCTGGAGCAATTAGAATTAAACCTTTTACTTTTGTTCTTCTTCTTAATGAAACTAAAGTAGATATCCAACCTCCCATCGAAGAGCCAATCAAAATAACTTCATTATCTTTTATTTGATCTATAATTTTGATACCGTTATTTAGCCAGTCTGATATGACACAATTATTAAATTCCTTGGAAGATCTTCCATGGCCAAAATAATCGAACCTACAAAAATTGATTCTATTTTTTTTAGAAAATCTTGAAAGATATTGAGCTTTAGTGCCACTCATATCGGAATTTAAGCCTCCAAACCATAACAGACTCTTTTTATTTTTATGATAAATTTGCTCTTTATAGGCTATAAAGTCACTCTTGTTAGTATATAATTTTTTGAATGATTGACCCATAGGATTTAAATGCCTCAGATTGATATTAAAAATATAATACAGATTATACCTAATATGGAAATAGGTGGAGCAGAAAAGACAGTCTTAGAAATTGCAGCTTATTTAAAAAATACTCATTATGAACCTATTGTTTTGACAAGCGGAGGAAGAATGATTGAGAATTTAAAAGAAAAAAATATTAAGGTATTAACAAGAAAAATAGATCAGAAAAATCCATATAAAATATTTACAAATATTGAGAAATTTAAAAATATATTTCTAGAAAATAAAGTTTCTCTAGTCCATGCAAGATCAAGGGCTCCAGCATGGTCAGCATATTATGCTTCAAGAAAATTAAATATTCCTTTCATAACTACATGGCATGGTCATGCAGAAAATTCATCTTTCTTTAAAAAAAAATATAACTCTATCATGCTGAAGGGTAATGCTCTTATAGCTAATTCAAAATATACTGCGAAAAAAATAAGTGAAAATTACAGCTATGACATCTCAAATATTGATATAATACCTCGAGGAGTAAGTTCTTCAGATTACGCTGAAAATAATTTTTCAGAGAAAGAAATACTAGATTTAAAAAGAAAATGGATTATTAAAGATGATCAAAAAGTTATATTACTTCCTGCAAGATATACAAGATGGAAAGGCCATGAACTGGCAATAAGGGCTTGTTCAAAAATTGTCAGAGAAAATCCCAAATTAGATATTTCTATAATTTTTATTGGCAATAAAGAGGGAAATGAAAAATATGTCAGCAATCTTGAAAAATTGTCTAATACCTTAGGGCTTTCAAATTATATAAAAATACTAGGAAGTTTCGAAAATATGGCTCTCGCTTATCATGTATCTGACATAATATTATATCCATCAATAATTCCCGAGCCATTTGGAAGAGTGCCAATTGAAGCACAGGCAGCTGGCAAAATAATTATAGCATCTAATAATGGGGGTATGACTGAAACAATAAAAGAAGGTGAGGATAATACAGGCTTTAGGATTAAAAATAATGATATGGAAGATCTAAAAAATAAAATTAATTTAGCCTTAAATCTTAATGATGATGAGGTTAATAATCTAAGGAAAAGAGCGATAGAATATGTTGATAAAAATTTCTCACTTGAAAATATGTGTAAAAAAACACTTGATGTTTACGATAGAATATTAAATGTTTCTAAAAAGTAATTTATTAAGAAAACAAAAAATGGAGATAAATCTATAACTAGAAATTTTAGGAGTAACTCGTCGAGCTCAAAAGGGCCAAGAGTTAATAGACAAATAGAGGCAAATGAAGTTCTTTTAATTGACTCTAAAGGTGGAAAAAAAGGTATCACTTCAATAGATGAGGCATTAATTTTTGCAAAAGAAGAGGGATTAGATTTGGTTGAAATATCACCTAAGGCAAATCCACCTGTATGCAAAGTTATTGATTACGGAAAGTATAAATATCAAGCCCAAAAGAGAGCTAACGAAGCTAAAAAGAAACAAAAAAATATTGATGTAAAGGAAATCAAATTTAGACCAAATATCGATACACATGATTATAATGTAAAAATGAAAAGTGTTGAAAAATTTATTGGTGAGGGAGATAAGGTCAAGGTTACTCTTAGGTTTAGAGGTAGAGAAATGGCCCATCAAGACAGAGGCGCAGATTTGCTAGAAAAAATTAAAGTTGAAACAGACGAATTTGCTAAAGTCGAACTACTTCCTAAATTTGAAGGTAGACAAATGGTAATGGTATTAGCTCCAAAATAAATTTCTTTAGTTGAATTAATTAAAAAAATATTATAAACCAATCTAACTAATCTTCCGGCAGGGCATGCCGTGTTTGATTATTGAATGCCAAACTATAATTTTATTAAAAAATAGGAGATGCAAAATGCCCAAACTAAAAACCAAAAGCGGTGTAAAGAAACGCTTCAAAGTTACTAGCTCAGGAAAAATTTTAGCAGGTAAAACCGGTAAAAGACACGGTATGATAAAGCGCACGCCTAAACAAATCCGTAATAAGCGCGGAACATCTCTTCTTTCTAAACCAGATAGCAGGATTGTAAAAAAATTCCTGCCATATTCATAAAGGAAGAAAAAAATGACAAGAGTAACAAGTGGCGCATCGAGCCATTCTAGACATAGAAAGATTATTAAAAGTGCAAAAGGTTATTTTGGAAGAAGAAAAAATACCTTTCGCGCAGCTAATCAAGCTGTAGAGAAAGCAGGTCAATATTCTTATAGAGATAGAAAAAAAAGAAAAAGAAATTTTAGATCATTATGGATACAAAGAATTAATGCTGCTGCTAGATTAAATGGCATTAATTATGCAAATTTTATGAATGGCCTTTCAAAAGCTAATATTGAAATAGATAGAAAAGTTTTATCTGATATCGCAATTTCAGATCCAGAAACATTTAAAGATTTAGTTAATAAAGCTACATCCGCATTAAAATAAATCTTAATTTATGTTAATGTAATTATTGATGCAATTTAGAGCATCAGGAAATAATTATGGAAAATTTAAATTCTATTAAAAAAGAAATACTTCAAAAAATTGAATCAGCTGAAAGCGATGACAGTGTTGAAGAAATTCGTATTAGAGAGTTAGGAAAAAAAGGAAGGATTACAAANCTNCTTAGTGAATTAGGAAAATTAGATCANGATGANAGAAAAAAATTAGGACCTGANATAAATGACCTCAANAATAAAGTNCTCGAAAAAATACAANAAAAGAAAGAGTTTTTTTTAGACCAAATACTAAATAAGAAACTCTTAGAAGAAAAAATTGATGTAACTTTGCCTGTTAAATCGAGCCAAAATACGAATGGNAGAATACATCCAGTTTCTCAAGTTTTAGATGAAATAACAGAAATTTTTGGTTCACTTGGTTATGAGATTGCTGATGGACCAGATATTGAAACAGAGTATTACAATTTTAATGCTCTCAATATTCCTGAATCGCATCCAGCAAGGCAAATGCATGATACTTTTTATTTTGATGAATTTGATAAGGACCAAGGACAATCAGTCTTAAGAACGCATACTAGTCCAGTTCAAGTTAGAACAATGGAAGAAGGGGAGCCTCCTTTTAGGTTTATATCCCCTGGAAGGACTTATAGATGTGACTCAGATCAAACACATACACCAATGTTTCATCAAATTGAGGGTTTGTCAGTTGATAAAGAAACTAACCTCGGCCACCTGAAGTGGACGCTAGAAACTTTTTTATCCTCTTTTTTTGAGATTAAAAATACAAAAATTCAGATGAGACCAAGTTATTTTCCNTTTACTGAGCCATCATTAGAAATAGATGTTTTGTGTGATAGAAGCGGACCTGTTTTGAAAATTGGTGAAGGATCAGACTGGCTAGAAGTCGCTGGCGCAGGTATGGTTCATCCTAATGTCTTGAAATCAGCAAATATAGATCCTGACATTTATCAAGGATTTGCTTTTGGTTTTGGTTTAGACCGTTTAGCACAATTAAAATATGGTATCCCAGATTTAAGAACTTTCTTTAGTGGAGATATCAGATGGCTTCGGCATTACGGTTTCTCAGCCTTAGATATTCCAACATTATCTAGAGGATTAAAGAAATGAAGTTTACTTTATCTTGGCTTAAAGAACATTTGGAAACTAATTCCTCATTAGACGAAATAACTAAAAATCTAACTGAAATTGGCTTGGAGGTGGAAGACATCATCAATCCAGAAAAAGATTTAGAAGATTTTATAGTTGGANAAATATTGACCTCAGAAAAACATCCTAACGCAGATCGCCTTCGTATTTGTAAAGTTGATATAGGAAATGAAACAAAAGAAGTGGTTTGTGGCGCTTCAAATGCAAAAGAGGGTTTATTGACAATATATGCGCCTTTAGGAAGCATAATACCAAAATCTAAGATGGTTATTCAAAAAACTAAGATTAGAGACATCGTATCTTACGGAATGCTTTGTTCGGGAGATGAATTAAATATTGATAATGAAAACGAAGGTATAATTGAGATAAAAAAAGCTAAGGCAGGAGATAAAGCCTCTAAAGCATTAGGAGATCTTGATCCAATAATTGAAATTGCAATTACACCAAATAGACCTGACTGTCTTGGTGTTTTTGGTATCGCTAGAGATTTAGCCGCTAAGGGGCTTGGAAAACTTAAGGTAACAAATATAAATACCTTTAAAAGNCATGANGGAAGTATTCCTGTTTACACAAAATCTACTAAAAATAATAACTTTTGTAATATCTTTGCAGGTAGACTGATTGAAGGTATTGAAAATAAAGAAAGCCCAGATTGGCTGAAAAAACGATTAGAAAAAATAGGTCTTAGAAGCATTAATGCTGTAGTAGATATAACAAATTTTCTAACATATGATCGAGGAAGACCTCTCCACGCATATAATTCAGATCTGATATCAAAAGATATAGGAGCAAGACTTGCAAAGGCAGGTGAAAAAATTAAAGCTCTTGATGGTAAAGAATATATCTTAGATGAAGAAACATGTGTAATTGCAGACAATGAAAAAGCACTTGGCGTTGGAGGTATTATTGGTGGAGAAGAATTTGGTTCAGAACTAGAAACAAAAAATATATTCTTGGAATCTGCTTACTTTGATCCGATTCACATTGCNCGAACCGGAAGAAAATTAAATATTAATTCTGATGCAAGATACAGATTTGAAAGAGGCACTGACCCAAATTTTGTTTTAGAAGGACTGGATATAGCTACAGAAATGATTCTAGATATATGTGGTGGAAAAGCCGGTAAGACAAGCGTTGCTATACATGAAGATTTTAAGAATAACGAAATAGATTTCGATATAAAATTAATTAAAAAAATTTCTGGAATAAAAATTTCTTCAAAAGATATAAAGAAAATACTTTTATCGCTTGGTTTTGAGATTGATGAAAATTTTAAGATAACAGTTCCCTCTTGGAGGCCTGATGTTAGTTTACCAATAGATATTGTAGAAGAAGTAATCAGAATATATGGATTAAATAATGTTGAGTCTATACCGCTTAAAAATTCTGACCAACCTTCAAAAGCTATACTTACTAATTCGCAAAAAAATACAAATTTAATCAGAAGAAACCTTGCTTCAAGAGGATTAATAGAAAATATCTCTTATTCATTTGTTAGTTCTGAGTTTTCAGATTTATCGCCTAAGGGTAGAAAACCCATACAACTATTAAATCCAATATCTGAAGACTTATCAGATATGAGGACATCACCATTAATTTCTTTGATAAGTAATTTTCGTGAAAATAAGAATAGAGGATTTAATGATATAGGAATTTATGAAATTGGACCTGGTTTTAATGGGCCAAAGCCTGGTCAACAAACTTCAATTGCCGCCGGTTTAAGAACCGGAATATATAAATCAACAGGCACAGAGAGACATTGGCAAGGTAATGAAAAAGTAGATGTTTTTGATGTGAAAAGTGATGTATTTTCTTATTTTGATTTAATTAATATTGCAAATGATTTAATCACACACGCTATTCCTGGATCAGATTGGTATCATCCCGGAAGATCAGCAAATATAGTTTCTGGAAAAGGAGATATTTTGGCTTCCTTTGGTGAAATTCATCCAAAAATCTTATCGAACCTTAATATTCCGTCATGTGTAGGGTTCGAAATATACCTAGATGAGATGCTAAAAGTTATAGATACTCAAAATGATAACAAAGAATTTACTTTCTATAATTTACAGGCTGTAAAAAGAGATTTTTCTTTTGATATACCAATTAATATAAACTCATCAATATTAATTGATGCTATCAATTCATGTAATATTGATCTTATTGATGACATCAAACTTTTTGACCAATTTATCTTAGAAAACTCAAAAAAATCCCTCGCAGTGGAAATTACTATTCAACCAAAAAAAGAAACCCTAAAAGACAATGAAATAGATTCTATTTGTGAAAAAATAATTCAAGCTATTGAAAAAGCCACAAGCGGAAAATTAAGAAGCTTATAGGGAACAAATAAAAGTGCAAAATACTAAGAATATAAGAAATTTTGCAATTATTGCACATATTGATCACGGTAAATCAACTCTTGCTGATAGATTAATACAATACTGCGGTGGTTTATCTAAAAGAGAAATGAAAGATCAGGTCTTAGACTCTATGGATATTGAAAGAGAAAGAGGTATTACAATCAAAGCTCAAACAGTTAGGTTAAATTATAAAGATAGTAATTCTAACGAGTATCAATTGAATCTTATTGATACACCTGGCCATGTCGATTTTTCATATGAAGTTAGTAGATCTTTATCGGCTTGTGAAGGTTCTATTCTTGTAGTAGATGCTGCTCAAGGTGTAGAAGCTCAAACATTAGCAAATGTTTATCAAGCTATTGACTTAAATCATGAAATTATTCCTGTAATAAATAAAATAGACCTGCCTGCTGCTGAACCAGATAGAGTTTGCCGTCAAATTGAGGAAGTAATAGGGCTTGATGCTAGTGATGCAATTAAAGTTTCTGCTAAAACTGGTGAGGGTATAGAAAATATATTTGGCGCTCTAATTGAAAGATTGCCTCACCCAAAAGAAGATACATCGGAGGCCTCTAAGGCATTACTTGTTGATAGTTGGTATGATTCTTATCTTGGAGTTGTAGTTCTTGTAAGAGTTATTGCAGGAGAATTATCAAAAGGACAAAAAGTAAAAATGTTGGGAACTAATAGCTCCTATACAATTGATGAAGTTGGTATTTTCACACCCAAGAAAGTTCCTCTTAAAAAAATACAAGCAGGTGAGATTGGATATATAATTGCAGGAATAAAAAATGTTTCTGATACACAAATTGGAGACACAATTACTGATTTTCAAAAGCCATGTAAAGATGCTCTTAAGGGTTTTAGACCATCTCAACCGTCGGTTTTTTGCGGCTTATTTCCTACTGATAGTGGAGACTTTGAGGATCTTAGGGATTCTATAGAAAAACTTAGCCTTAATGATTCAAGCTTCCAATATGAAACAGAAAATTCTGCTGCTCTTGGATTTGGATTCCGATGTGGTTTTCTCGGGTTACTGCATTTGGAAATAGTTAGAGAAAGAATTGAAAGGGAATTTAATATAGATTTAATCACCACTGCTCCATCAGTCATATACAAAATTCATCTTACTAACGGTGAAATAATTGATCTACATAATCCAGCAGATATGCCTGAGGTAACTAATATTAAGGCTATTGAAGAGCCTTGGATAAAAGCGACTATATTAGTTCCTGATGAATACTTAGGTGCAGTTCTAAAGCTTTGTGAAGAACGAAGAGGTCATCAGGTTGACCTTACATACGCAGGCACAAGAGCAATGGTGGTTTATGATCTACCTCTAAATGAAGTTGTTTTTGACTTTTATGACAGACTAAAATCAATATCAAGTGGTTACGCAAGCTTTGATTGGCAAATGGAAGATTATAAAGCAGAAAAGCTAGTGAAAATGTCAGTTTTAGTTAATGAAGCGCCTGTTGATGCCTTATCAATGATAGTTCACTCGGATAGGTCATTTAACAGAGGGAGAACAATGTGTAAAAAATTAAAAGATCTTATACCTCGTCATCAATTTAAAATTCCAGTTCAAGCGGCTATTGGTGGCAAAATAATAGCGAGAGAAACAATACCTCCTTTTAGAAAAGATGTGACCGCAAAATTATATGGTGGGGATGTAACACGAAAAATGAAATTACTAGAGAAACAAAAAAAAGGTAAAAAGAAAATGCGTGAATTTGGCCAAGTTAATATTCCGCAAGAAGCATTTATTTCAGCTCTAAAGTTTGATGATGAATAAACATATATATTATAGGAGAGGTGGCCGAGCGGTCGAAGGCGCACGCTTGGAAAGCGTGTAGGCGAGTAATCGTCTCGCGGGTTCGAATCCCGCTCTCTCCGCCAT
>PBRS01000013.1 GCA_002726005.1 Rhodobiaceae bacterium | reverse complement strand
CAAATAATAGGTCTATTGAGTATGCATTTGCAATAAATACTGTTGCAACCCCCTGCATAATCGCTGTTCCATCCATATTAATTGTAGCTCCTAAGGGGACAGTAAATGATGCAATTTTTCTATTTACACCAATATTATCAACAACAGTTCTTAGTGTTACTGGTATTGTTGCATTTGATGATGATGTCGAAAATGCAAATAACATTAGAGATTTAATTTTATTAAAAAACTTAAAAGGATTTACTTTTACAAATAAAATTAAAAGCAAGGAGTAAGTTAAGAAACCGTGCAATAGTAAAGCTGATACAACAATAAAGAAATAAAAAGATAAATCCCCTAATACAGTTAAACCTTTTTCAGCAAACAAAACTGACATTAAACAAAATACACCATATGGGGCTATATTTATAATAAACATAACTAACTTTAATACAATTTCAGTAATGCTATTAACAGCATCTCTAATTAACTTAACGGAGTCTCCTAATGATCTAATAGCAATACCTAAAAGAATTGAAAAAACTATTATTTGCAACATGTTACCATCTGCCATAGCCTTTATTGGATTAGAGGGAATAATACCTAATATGATATCCTTAATATTAGGACTCTCTGGAATTGATAATGAAATTGAAGCTTCTAGATCTAAATTATTACCAGGATTAAAAAGTACAGCAATCGTTAAGCCAATTGATATAGCAATTGCGGTGGTTGTTAAATACAGACCAAGCGTTTTACCTGCTATTCTACCTAAACTTAAATTTTGGTCTAAAGATGAAACACCACTAGTTAAAGAAAAGAAAACTAGCGGAACAACCATGAGCTTTAATAAAGAAATAAAAACCTGACCGCCGATGTATAAAAAACCATCTATTAAATAGACTTTTATATATTGATTAGATTCAAGGCCTAAAAAACTAATGATAGATCCCAATAAAAGACCAGAAAGCATTCCAATTAGAATTTTTGAAGTAAGACTCATAAATCTATTATAAACATAAAAACTAATACTTATAAAAAAAACCTGAATTATTGTGATTATTAACGAATCATAAAATTATAGCTTACTTTATAGGAGAATTATTATGGACATCGAAAGAACTATGTTATGGGCAGGTTTACTTGCTTTATTATTTATTTATCTAGCATTTCAAACTGCAATGGCAAGAGATGAAAATTCATCTGTAGGTGAAGGCAGTGGAGAGCTTTTGAAAAAATCTCGTGTACTTGGTAATTTAGCTGAGCATGCTCCTTTAATGCTAATTATGATGATGATGTTAGAAAATGATGGATCAGAAGGTTTTGTAACATTGTTAGGTTTGTTGTTCTTTCTTTGTAGATTAGCTCATGTATATGGAATTTTGTATCAAGATGGTTTCGGTCCAAAAGAAAACCCCGCAAGAGCAGGTGGAGCTATAGGTTCTTGGGCATTAATGGCTTTAGCTGCACTAGCTTGTATTTTTTAATTTAATTTATTTTATACATCTACCGAATCAATAGAAAATAAGTCATCTTTTAGAGGTTTGTTATGATTAAAAATATTTCTATAATTTTTATAGTGTTTTCTCTTACTGCTTGCGCACAGTTTGATGGATCTTTTTTAAATTCTAGCGATCCTATGGCAGAACAATCAAACGATGGTATTACACCAGAAATTACTCAAGAAGATATTTTTAATCAAATTAATGATATTGCATTTCCTCCTAATACCGTAATTGATATTCCGAGTTCCTTAATAATGGGCAGTGATGAAAATTGGTTTGGACAATTATTCTTTATTTCTGAACTAGATGCCAATGAAGTTTTTGCTTATTTTAAAGAACATATGCCTGACACAGGTTGGTTTTTAATAATGGAACAGCAAACTAAACAAAGCTTTCTTGTATATGAAAAAGATAACAGAGTAGCAATTTTAAATATTTCAAGGAATAAAAGAGGCTCAAAAGCAACAATGGCTGTTGGTCCTCGAGCAGGGTTAAATTAAAATTTATTCAAGTGTAGCAACAACCTGACCTTCATCAACTTCGTCACCTTCACTTACTTCTATTGATTTAATTATTCCGTTAACTTCTGATGATATTGGAATTTCCATTTTCATGGATTCAAGTATGATAATTTCATCATCTACTTTAACTGTATCTCCTGTTTCTTTTAAAACTTTCCATACAATTGCTTTTATTTGAGATTTAACTTCCATAGCATTATCCTATATTATTAATTCTTGGAACTGAAGATATTAATTTTTTTGTATATTCATCATTAGGATCATTAAAAACCTGTTCTGCTGAGTTCATTTCAACTATTTCGCCTTGGTTTAAGACCATNACTTCATCGCTAATANTTTTAACAACAGCNAAATCATGGCTAACAAATATCATTGTAATATTTAATTTANTTTTTAATGATTTTAATAGATCTAATATTTGAGATTGAACTGATAGATCAAGAGATGAAACTGGTTCATCGCATATCAAAACATCTGGTTCATTAATGATTGATCTTGCTATACCGACTCTTTGACATTGACCACCAGATAATTCATGAGGAAATCTATTAAATAATAAATCAGATAATCCAACTTTTTCCATAATATTTAAGACTTTTAAGGTTTTTAATTTTTTATCATTATCTTTTTTATAAATTTCTAGAGGCTCAGATATGATATTACCAATAGTCATTCGAGGATTTAAACTTCCGTATGGATCCTGAAAAATTATTTGAACTTTTTTTCTAAAATTTTTAAATTCTTTTTTACTAAATTCATCAATATCTCTATTAAACCATATAATATTGCCTGTTTCTTTACTATTAAGAGATAAAATTGTTCTGCAAAGAGTAGATTTGCCACAACCAGATTCACCTACTATACCTAATGTTGATCCCTGTTTAAGTTTAAAATTAATATTCTTTAAAACATGAAGATATTTGTTTTGATTAAATAAATTACGTTCTATTTCAAATCTACAATTTAAATCTTTTACTTCTAATAAATTATAACTCATTTACTTCATCCATTCAGGAACACATGAAAGAAGATGTTTTGTATATTCATGTTTTGGTGAAATCAAAACTTCCTGGCAATTACCTTTTTCAATTATTTTACCTTCATTCATTATTAAAATTGTATCTGAAACTTCAGAAATAACTCCAATATCATGAGATATAAGAGCAATTGTTATGTCTTTAAATCTTTTCAAATCATTGAAGATTTTCAAGATTTCTTTTTGCGTAGTTACATCAAGAGCTGTAGTTGGTTCGTCTGCAATAATAAATAGTGGATCGCACATTAATGATATACCGATCATAATTCTTTGCCTCATTCCGCCAGATAGTTCATGAGGATATTTTTTAAGTAAATTTTCTATTCTAGGTAACTTAACTATATCTAGAACCTCTTTAGCTTTCTTTAATGCTTCATTTTTAGTTTTTTTCTCATGAACCATTGAAACCTCAATCAATTGATTTCCAATATTCATATGCGGTGTAAGAGAGGTCATTGGATCTTGAAAAATAAATCCTATTTTTTTACCTCTAATATTAGAGAGCTCTTTTTCAGTGAGCTTTAATAAATCGACATCATTAAAATCTGCTGTTCCAATTGCACTACCATTATCAGATAATATACCTGTTATAGAAAAGAAAGTTTGTGTTTTACCAGATCCAGACTCACCAGCTATGCCAAGACATTCACCTTTCTTAATAGAAAAAGATATATCATCAACTGCCTTAAACAAACCTTGTGATGTATCAAAATTAACACTCAAATTATTAACATTTAAAATTGCTTCCATTTAATATTCCTTAGGATCCAGAGCATCTCTTAGGCCATCACCAATGAAATTAAGAGAGGCTAGGGTAAGAACCATGAATAATCCTGGAAATATTAACAACCACCAGGCAGTTTCCATTTCTCTTGAGCCTTCAGAAATTAAAACACCCCAAGATGTTAGAGGCTCCTGAACACCTAAACCAAGAAAAGATAAAAAACTTTCTAAAATAATTACTGATGGAACCATTAATGTAATATACACAATTATTGTTCCTGCTAAATTCGGTATAATATGTTTAATTATTATCATAAAAGAGGATTGACCAAGTGATTTACTTGCCTCAATAAATTCTTTTTCTTTAATTGATATGGTTTGACCTCTTACAATTCTGGCCATAGTTAACCATTCAACTGCACCAATAGCTAAAAACAATAGGTATATATTTCTTCCAAAGATAACCATTAAAATAATTACAAATATAAGATATGGCATAGCATATAGTATTTCTACAATTCTCATCATTATTGTATCTAATTTTCCACCAAAATAACCAGCAATAGTCCCATAAGTTACACCTATAAGAACACTTACAAGAGTTGCAATAATGCCAATTGAAAGACTTAATCTTCCTCCATAAAGAATTCTTACCAACAGGTCTCTTCCATTACCATCTGTTCCAAAATAATGACCGTTTTCTATACTTGGAGCCAGATAAATAGAATTCCAATCAGTTTCATAAAAATCATATTGAAGTAAATATGGTCCAAAAATAGAGAGGAGGGTGATAAGTAATAAAATAATTAAACTTGCTAATGATGCTTTGTTTTTAAGTAATCTCTTAAAGGCATCGGAGTATAAAGAATTACCTTTTATAGATAGAATATTATCCAAATCATCTTTGCTATAATTCTTTATATTCATTTAATTTTAACTCTTGGATCAAGAACTGCTCTTAATATATCTGACAAAAGGATTAGAAGCATAAGTAAAGATGCATATAAAATCATAACACCACTTACAAGGGTATAATCTCTTTGAAGAGCCCCAACAACAAAATATCTTCCTATTCCAGGAAGTCCAAATATTTGTTCAATTATAATAGACCCAGTCATCAAACCTGCTGTTGCGGGAGCTAAATAATCAATTATAGGAAGTATTGATGATCTTATAACATGTTTAGTAATAATTCTTCTTTTAGGCATTCCTTTGGCTCTAGCGGTACGTATAAAATTTGAATTTAAGGTTTCAATTGTGCTGGATCTCATCATCCTTGAAATAATAGCTATCTGGGGTAAGGAAAGTGAAACAACAGGTAAAATAAGATTATAAATATTACCTCCATTCCATCCAGATATAGGCAGTAAACCTAAATAAAGACCGAAAAATAATGATAAAATAGGCGCTAAAACAAAACTAGGAACACAAATACCAATAAGAGAGACTCCCATTACAGTATAATCAAATATAGTATTTCTTTTTATGGCAGCAATAATTCCTAATAAACTACCTAAAAAGAGTGATATAATGATAGCAGAAACCCCAAGAGTTAAACTAATAGGAAAACCACTTAAAATTAACTCATTAACAGTAAAATCCTTATATTTATAGGAAGGGCCTAAGTCACCTTTTGCTATTTTAGATAAATAAATACCAAATTGGTGAATTAATGGCTTATCAAGATCATAAGCTTCATTAATTTTTTGTTCAATTTCAGGGGGTAAAGCTCTTTCATTAGTAAAAGGGCCGCCTGGAGCAACTCTCATTAAGCCAAAAACGAAAGCAATTATGATTATTAGGGTAGGTATAGCTATTGCTAATCTTTTTATTATAAGTTGTATCATTTGCGCATAATATATATTATGTATAATCTTTATTAAATATCAATACTAAAGCTATAACCATCATATGAAGGCTTTATATTGCTTGGTAATTCATTAGATAGTTCTTCATAGTCTAAATCAATATGCATATTTGTTAATAATGCATTTTTACAATTAAAATCATCTATCCATTTTAATGTTTTATCTAAGTGAGCATGTGTTGGATGTGGAGTAACTCTAAGTGCGTCCACTATCCAATAATCTAAATTAGATAAGTAATCTAGTGATTTATCAGGAAAATCTACTACATCACTTGAATATGCTATATTATAGTATTTGAATCCTAATGAAAAAATAGAACCATGGTTCTGTAAAAATGGAATAAATGATATTTCTCCACCAGGACCGTTAATTATCAATTCTTTATATGGATCAATTATATTTTCAGACAATATTGATGGATATCCATGTTTTTCGCCACTTTTAAAACAATAATTAAACCTCGGTATCAATCTTGATGCCGTATCTTTATCTAGATAAACATTTACTCTTTCTCTTTTTCTTAGAGCAAATACTCTTAAATCATCTATTCCACCAGATTGATCGGCGTGATCATGTGTATATAAAACTGCATCTAAATTTGTTACACCAGCTTTTAATAATTGATGCCTCATATCTGGAGAAGTATCTATTAAAACAACGGTTTTCTTATCATTTGTTACTCTTTCAACAAGTATTGAGCATCTAGATCTGATATTTTTAACATTATTTGGATCACAAACACCCCAATCACCGTCAATTCTAGGCACACCTCCCGATGATCCACAGCCAAGAATTGTTGTTTTTATAACACTATTCATTGATAATTGTAGCTTTATTAAATAATTTAAGAAAATTATCTGTAGTTTTTTCATAGAAAGATTGTTTATCAATATCATAAAACTCAGCTAAATAATTTGCAGTATGGACAACATTAGCAGGTTCATTTCTACCTCCCCTAACAGGTTCTGGAGATAAATAAGGTGAGTCAGTTTCAACCAAGATTCTCTCTAAAGGAATATCTTTTATAGTTTCTCTTAATTCACCAGCATTCTTAAATGTAACTATACCAGACAAAGATATATAAAAACCTAACTCCAGTGCTGCTTTTGCTAATTCTGGACCAGCTGTAAAACAATGAATTACACCGGGAAAGGACCCTTTTTTGCTCTCTTTATTAAGTATATCAATTGTTGCATCATCTGCATCTCTAGTATGAATAATAATCGGAAGCTGTGTTTCTCTAGAAGCATTAATATGTCTTTTAAATAATTGAATTTGAATATCTTTTTCGGAGTTCTCATAATAGAAATCAAGACCAGTCTCCCCTATTCCTATAACTCTATCATTATTAGCAAATTTAATAATTAATTCTTCACTTATATCACTATGTAAATGTGCCGAATGCGGATGAATACCAATGGAACAAAAAATATTACTATATTTTTGAGTTAGGCTAAGCAAAGGATTAAACTCTTCTTCCTGTGTAGAGATGACTAACATTCCTTTTACACCTGAATTAAAGGCATTGTTTATTACAGAATCTAGATCTTCTCTAAAATCTTTAAATATTAAATGACAATGTGTATCTACTAAATATGACATCTTTCTATCCTAGACAGTTATGCCTTTCGATTCTAAACTTTACAAGTTATTATATAAATTAAGATATTATGATAAATATAAAAGTAATTTCAGATACTATATGTCCATGGTGTTACATAGGCAAAAAACAATTAGAAATAGCTATTAACAAATTAAATAATATTGAATTTAATATTTCATATAAACCTTTTCAGCTTGATCCAACAATGCCCATAAATGGCGTTAATAGAAAAAGATATATTGATAGAAAATTCGGTGAAGATGCCGCTAAAGAGGTTGGAAACAAAATTAAAGAAGCAGGAAAAAGTGTAGGTATAGACTTCAACTATGAAAAAATAGTTAAAACACCAAATACTTTAAATAGTCATAGAATCTTAAAATGGGCAGAAAAAGATAACAAACAAAATGAAGCCCTGGAATTATTGTTTTACTCATATTTTACTGAAGGTAAAGATATTGGAGATAATGAAGAGTTAGTTAATATTTCTAAAAAACTTAACCTTAATTCAGAGAAGATTAAAAAAGATTTAGATACCGATATTGATGTGAAGAAAATTGAGTTAGAAGAATGGTCTTATAGGGATCTTGGTATTGCAGGAGTTCCAACATATATTTTAGAAGATAATATGATTGTAACAGGATCACAATCATCTGATACATTTGTAAATGTATTTAATAAAATTAATTCGAGGAAAACAGAATGACCGATGTAATTACAAGTGAGATAATTGATCAAGAAATATGTCTAATAAAATTGAATAGACCTGACACATTAAATAGCCTTAATAAGACATTAGTTGATAGCCTCTATAGCTCTATAGATGAGTGTGAAAAGAATGATTCTATTAGATCTATTATACTCACAGGAAATGGAAGAGGTTTTTGTGCAGGAGCCGATCTTGCAAATGGAGGCTGGCCAACGGAAGATGGCTGGTCGGCTGGAAAAGCAACAGCAAATGCTATGGAGATTGGGTTCAACCCTCTCGTTAGAAAAATTGTTAATTCAAAAAAACCAGTAATAAATGCAATAAATGGCATAGCTGCTGGTGGTGGTGTTGGGCTTGCTCTATGTGGAGATATAGTAATTGCCTCTGAAAAAGCCAAATTTAAACTAGTTTTTGGACCTCAACTAGGCATAATTCCTGATGTTGGAGCTTCTTGGTTAGTTCCTAATTTAATTGGAAGAGCAAAAGCAAATGGCCTAGCTTTGCTTGGGGATGATTTAGATGCAAAACAAGCATATGATTGGGGTTTAATTTGGCAGGTTGTAGAAGATGAAGATTTATTACCTGAAGCTATTAAAATAGCAAAACGTATAGCTAATAGTGCAATAACAGGTCTTAAAGCTGTAGTTAAAGCCCATGATAGAGCTCTAGCATCCACTTTAGATGAACAATTAAACTATGAAAGAGATACACAAGAAATTTTTTGTAATAAAGATGAGTTTAAAGAAGGTGTCAGAGCTTTTCTTGAAAAAAGAAAACCTAATTTTAAAGATATAAAAAACTAATTTAATTTATAAAGTAATTCAAGATCATCTAATTTATTATCGATATAATTTAGAATTTCATGATTGTCTAAACCTTCATATGATAGCTTTTCATCTGGTTTTAGATTAATTTCATTTGATTGAGCAATATAATTGAGTAAACCTTCAGGGTTATTAAATATATTATCTTTAAATTGAATTATAAAACCATTTTTGGTTTTCTTAATTGATTCAATATTAAGATGCTTGCATCTTATTTTTATAGAAATAACTCTTAGCAGGATGTTAACTTCACTAGGATAAGACCCAAATCTATCAACAAGCTCAACCTCAAATAATTCTAGATCTGAAATATCATTTAAATTAGATAATTTTCTATATATTTCCATTCTAATATTTACATCTTCCAAATATTCAGAAGGAATCAATATGGGTAAATCCAAAGTAATTTTTGGCGACCATTTTTCATTTATAAATTTAGCATTATTATTTTTAAGCAAAGAAATCGTCTCCTCAAGCATATCTTGATATAGCTCAACCCCAATTTCCTTTATATGACCTGATTGCTGTTCTCCGAGAATATTGCCTGAACCTCTTATATCAAGATCGTAACTAGCTAAATTAAAACCTGCTCCAAGAGAATTTAGCGATTGAATTGCTTCTAATCTTTTAAGAGCATTGCTACCAAGCTGAAAATCATTTTCATATGTAATATATGCATAGGCTCTAATATTTGATCGCCCAACTCTTCCTCTTATTTGGTATAATTGTGATAGACCAAATAAATTAGCCTTATGAATAACTATTGTATTTGCATTTGGTAGATCTAATCCAGATTCAATAATACTTGTTGATATTAAAACATCATAATTTCCTTCATAAAAATCATGCATTCTATTTTCTAAATTTGTTGATGACATTTGTCCGTGAGCAACAACATAATTAATTTCAGGAATTTTTTCTTTTATAAAATTTTCTATCGTTGAAATGTCCTTAATCCTTGGAACAACATAAAAACTTTGCCCTCCTCTTTTCTTTTCTTTTAATAAAGCTTCTTTAATAACGATTAAGTCTCTTTTAAAAATGAATGTTTCAATCGATCTTCTATCTATTGGAGGGGAAGCTATTATTGATAAATCTTTTACACCAGTCATAGCTAGCTGCATTGTTCTTGGAATTGGTGTGGCGGTTAAAGTAAGAACATGAATATCTGATTTTAGTTTTTTTAGCTTTTCTTTATGTTTAACTCCAAAATGCTGCTCTTCATCAACTATTAATAATCCTAAATTTTTAAACTCTATTTTGTCAGACAATAAAGCATGTGTACCTATGACAATATCAGCAAAACCATCATTTATTTTTTCAATAACTTCTTTCTTATTCTTTGTTAATCTTGATAATTCAATAATATTAATTGGCAAGCCAGAAAATCTTTTTTTAAATGTTTCGAAATGCTGTCTAGCTAATAATGTTGTTGGAGAGAGAATCCCAACTTGTTTACCCTCTAGCGCAACAACAAATGATGCTCTAATAGCGACTTCTGTTTTACCAAAACCAACATCCCCACAGACAAGCCTATCCATAGGTATACCTTTAGATAAATCATCAAGAACATTGTCAATTGAACTTAATTGATCATCTGTTTCTTCGTAAGCAAATCGTGAACAAAAATCATCGTAGAATTCGTTTTTAATATCATATTTACTTGCATTAACTAATTTCCTTTTAGCTGCAACATCAATTAAATCTTTGGCTAAATGCATAATATCTTTTTTTATTTTTTCAGTCTTAATTTTCCAAGCATTACTACCAAGTTTATCTAAAGTTATATTTTCATTATCGGAGTTATATTTTGATAGCATTTCAAGGTTTTCAACGGGTAAATATAAACGATCATTATTTTTATATTCAAGCATTAGGCATTCATGATAAGAGTTTTCAATTTTTAGGTTTGTTAAATTTATAAATTTACCTAGACCATGATCAACATGAATAATAAGATCACCTGGATTGATAGATGATAGATCTTTAAGAAAATTTTTATTTTCAACTTTTCTAGATCTATAAAATTTTTCACCAAAAATATCTTGCTCTGAAATAAATATTGTTTTTTCAAGAATAAAACCATTAGGAAGATTAAGAACACAAATTCCTACGCCTTTTTTAGTCATATTTTGTAAATCTGAAAATTTATCAAAAAGATATGAATCTATATTTTGATTTTTAAAAATTTTTGAAAGCCTTAATCTTGATCCCTCACTAGAGCAAGCAAGAAAGACACTATTATTATCATTAATATTTTTAGTTATAGTATCTTTTAAACTTTGGTAATCAACTTTATTTAGTCTATCTGATGTATAAAATCCCTCAATATTATTACCATTCAAGTTAATTTCATTAGGGTTTTTAAATGAAGAAAATTGCAGATATTTATAATTATTTATTATATTTTGATAGTCTTCTTTACCTAAAAATAATTTATCCGGACTTAGTGAGTAATATTTTTCAGTATTTTCCTTGTCAGAATCAAATTCTATTCTTGTTTTATATTGAGCGATTAAGGTTTCTTCAAAATCATTTATAATTTCAAAAATACTATTATCTAAAATAATTACTGGATCATTACAGTAATCAATAATAGTAGATTTACTATTATAAAAAAATGGTAACCAACTTTCTATACCAGGATAATTTATTTTATTTGATACGCTTTCATATAGTTTTGAGTTTTTACTTTCAGAACCAAATTCTAGATTGAAATTACTTCTGAAATTATTAACTAATTCATTATTTAAAATAATTTCATCGCAAGGATAAATATAAATGTCATCAATATTTTGATCATGAGAAAGCTGAGTAGTGGCATCAAAAGTTCTTATTAAGTCTAATTTATTACCAAAAAAATCTAACCTTACTGGAGATGAATAATTAAAAGGGTAAAAATCAACTATACCTCCTCGTATAGCAAACTCCCCTACTTCACGAACATATGATGCATTAGTGTAGCCATATTCAACAAGAAAAGATTTGATTTCTGTTAAGTCATATTCGTTTCCTATTTTTAAATTAATATTTTTATAATAATTCGATTTTTTTTCTGCAATAAATTGTGAGGATGCTTTTGCTGTAGTTAATATAATTTTATTTTCTTGAGAAAATTTTAATTCAATTAAAGTTTTTACTCTTTCAGAAGTAATATTCTTATTGGGAGATATTCTATCATAAGTATTGGTGTCATATTCAGGAAAAAAATATGTATTTTTTATTTCAAGAAAATTTAATAAATCTTTAATTTGATTATATTTTTTTTTATTCTCACAAATAAATAAAATATCTTTTTTAATGTACTCGGATATTTTTGAAATAATTAATGCTTCAGATCCATAAGGAATATTTCCTAGGGCATTACCTTTACTAGTTTTTTCTCCATCTATAGAAAATTCTTTTATGAAATCATTTAACAACATTAATGTTTTAATTTGATATTTCTTTTACGAGATTAAGAAATTTTTTAGGAATATTACTATCTTCAGATGAAAACCATTTATAAAGATCGGGATCTGGCAACTCCAGAAGCTCTTCAAATAATTTTAAATTATCTATATCCATAGTCTCTAAATTTGTCTTGGCAAAATTACCGAGAATTATATCCATCTCTTTTGTTCCTCGATGAGATGCTTTAAATAATAATTTTTTCAAATAAATTTCCATTTTTCATTTATACTAGTAATTTAAACTATGAATTCAGAGTCTCTATATCAGTTATTTCGCCCATTAGATACCCTTAAAGGAATAGGACCAAAACTTAAATCACGTTTAAAATATTTGGTTGGAAATTATGTTATTGATCTAATTTGGCACCTTCCAAATGGATTCATAGATAGATCCTATAGACCAAATATAAATGACGCAGAGGTTGGTAGAGTTGCTTCGATACAATGTAAAGTAGTAAAGCACACTCCATCATTTAGAAGAAATATTCCATATAGGGTAATGTGTGAAGATAACACCGGTAAATTAAATTTAGTTTGGTTTAATTCTCGAAAGGATTATCTGGAAAAATTACTTCCTTTAAACAAAGAAATTATAATTAGCGGAAAAATTGATTTTTATAAAGATACTAAACAAATTTCACACCCTGAATATATAGTTAGTGCAGAAGAAACAGATACAATACCAAATATTGAGGCTACATATTCTCTTACACAAGGATTAACCAATAAAGTTGTTAGAGGAAATATAGAAAGAATTTTAAAAAATATGCCAAATATCAATGAATGGCATAATGCTAAATTACTTAAAGATATGAATTGGCCATCCTTTAATGAAGCTATTTTTGATGCTCATAATCCAAATAATGAAAAAGATCTTACATCACAAAGTTTATCAAAACAGAGAATTATTTATGATGAGCTTTTAGCGCATCAAATCTCAATGCAATTAATTTCTAAAGAATTAAATTATCAAAAAGGAGTTCCTATAAAAAGAAATGAAACACAAATAAAAAGTTTTATTGAGTCATTGCCATTTAATCTTACAAACTCACAAAAAAAATGCATTGAAGAGATCTCTCTCGATATGGAAAAGCCATTTAGAATGCTAAGATTACTTCAAGGCGATGTTGGATCAGGTAAAACTTTAGTTGCTCTTGTAAGCATTTTAATAGCAGTAAACTTCAAGAAGCAGGCAGCATTAATGGTGCCAACAGAAATATTAGCAAATCAACATTATGAATCCTTTAAACAATTGTTATCTGAAAATTATAAAATTGATGTACTAACCGGTAAAACATCGCAAAAAGAAAAAGAAAAAATATATCAAAATATCGAAACTGGTAATACCGATATCATAATTGGAACTCATTCATTATTTCAAGAAAAAGTAAAATTTCTTGATCTTGGTTTTGTTGCAATTGATGAGCAGCATAAATTTGGAGTTCATCAAAGACTTTTATTAACCTCAAAAAATAATAAATTACTTCCACATGTGTTACTAATGACTGCAACTCCAATCCCAAGAACTCTTGAATTAACAACATATGGATCAATGTCAGTTTCAAAAATTACTGAAAAGCCGGAGGGAAGACAGAATATTAAAACTGCAGCCAAACCATTATCAAAACTAAATGAAACAATTATATCTTTAGAAAAAACTATTAATGAAAATAGAAAGATATACTGGGTATGTCCTCTTATAGAAGAATCCGAAAAGATAGATTTAGCTGCTGCGGAAGATAGGTATAAAGATTTAAAAAAACATTATCCAAATAATGTGCTTCTTATCCATGGCAAAATGAAGGCTGAAGAAAGAGAAAAAATAATGGATGAATTTAAGTATGGAGATACAAAAATTCTTGTTTCCACAACTGTTATTGAAGTTGGAATTGATATACCGCAAGCAACAGTTATGATAATTGAACACGCTGAAAGATTTGGTTTATCACAACTTCATCAGTTAAGGGGAAGAGTTGGTCGTGGATCAGATCAATCTAGCTGTTTGCTTTTATACAAAAACCCTATGGGAGAAAATGCAAAAAAAAGAATTGAGACATTACGTAAAACGAATGATGGATTTATTATAGCAGAACAAGATTTATTGCTCAGAGGTTCTGGGGAAATATTAGGAACTAGACAATCAGGTTTTCATATTTTTAAAATGGCCAATCTTAACGAAGATAGTGATTTACTTGATTTGGCAAATATAAATGCAAAACAAATTGTAGAAAATAATGGACTAAACAAAAACATAAGATTGCTACTTCAGTTATTTAGTAAAGACGAGGCTTTAAAATATCTTGATGCAGGCTAATCCTGATCTGGAACAACAATTCCAGCAGATATAATTAACTTAGCAGCCTCCTCAACTGACATATCCATTTGAATTGTATCTTCACGTGGTACAAATAATAAATAACCAGATGTTGGATTGGGTGTCGTTGGAGCAAAAATACATAGGAGATCATCACCTTTTTTATCTGCTATTTCACCTTTTGCATCAGTAGTAACAAAACCAAGCGCCCATATATCCTTTCTAGGGTATTCAAATAAGACCACACCCTTAAAATTCTTATTCGATTGTGTAGCAACGGTTTCAAATATTTGTTTAAGGGCTCCGTATATATTTCTTATAACTGGAACTCTGTCTAAAAGATTTTCTCCAAATTGAAGAATTGTTTTTCCAAAAATATTAGCCGTTAAAGCACCAAGACCAGTTAAAATAATTAATGAAGCAATAACTCCAAGCCCAGGCAAGCTATAAGGAGAGTCTTGCAACGCGTTTGGTATAAATGGTGAAAACCAAGAATCAACACTTTCAATAAACCAGATGGCTACCCATATAGTTATAGCAATTGGGGCAGCGACAACAAGACCAGTTAGGAAATAAGTTCGCAATCTTCTTATTAAAGGTATTTTCTGCTGTGTATCATTAGACATATTTACCTTGTAGCATAAAAATAATTATTGATAATAGTATTTTAAATTTTTTTCATAATGGAAAACTTACAAAAAATATTAAGTGAGATCATAGCTGATTTTATTTCTGATTTTATATCTATTGAAAACATTTCAAGGCTTTCAGGAGGTTCGAGTAATGAATCTTGGAAGATAACTCTAAATACAAAAGAAAATAGAAAGAAAATAGTCTTCCGAAGAACGCCTGGAGGAAATCTTAAAGATGTAGAAAGTAGTAATTTTGTGGACATAGTAGATGAAGCAAAAGTAATGAATATTGCTAATGACTATAATGTTCCAGTTCCTAAAATTATCAAAGTTATAAATGATAAAAATATTGGAAAAGGTTTCTTTATGGAATTCATTGAAGGAGAAACATTAGGCAATAGAATAGTTAATAGCGATAAATTTAAATTAATAAGACCAAAGCTTGCAAAAAGGTGTGGTGAAATCATTGCAAATATTCATAAAATTCCAATATCAAAATTTAATAATATTAAAATATCAGAAGCAGAAGATGAATTATTAAGATACGAGGAAGTTTATAAAACCCATAACCAAGACATACCTGTATTTGAATATACAATTAGTTGGCTTAAGGACAATATTCCGAAAAAAATTACTAAAAAATTAATACATGGGGATTTCAGGAATGGAAATTTAATAATATCTAATGATAATTTAATTCCTGGAGTTTTAGATTGGGAATTATTTCATCTTGGTGATCCTTATGAAGATTTATCCTGGATTTGTGTTAATAGTTGGAGATTTAATAAGATAGAACTTCCTGTTGGAGGTTTTGGCGAGAGAGAAGATATGTATATATCTTATGAAAAAGTTTTAGGTAAAAAACTTGATAGAGAAAGATTAAAATTTTGGGAAGTATTAGGAACACTTAAATGGGGAATTATGTGCTTAAATATGATTGAAATCTATAGATCTGGATATGACAAATCTATTGATAGAGCCTCTATAGGAAGAAGGTCATCAGAGACAGAAATAGATTTAATCAGGAAATTAATTATGTCATGAGAAGTGAACCAACGATAAAAGAGTTAATAATTTCAATTAGAAGTTTTTTGGAGAATTTAAACTTAGAAATTTCTCCTAATGCAAATAAACATATTGATACTTTAAAAAATATTAATCAAATTGATGATTTAAAAATTAACGAAATAATAGAATTTATTAATAATGATTTAATTTTAAATCTTACAGGCCATGATAGATTTTATGCTTTTGTAGCAAGGAATTCTCTTCAAATCATTCAAAGAGAAATTAATCTAATAAATGATTATGAGGAGAAGGAAATTATTAGATTAGAAAAATTATTGAATGAAAAAGGTAATATTAAAGATCTTAATAAAATCTTATGCAAAAGAATAAGTGATAAAGAATTAGATAGAGATGATAATGAATTAAAGGATCATTTGATCAGAACAACAATGGCCAAACTATCTATCGATCAACCTAATTATTCAGGCTACCTTAAGGCAATTAAAGATGAATATTCTCAGGATTAGCTATAAAGATCCAATAATCGCTACTGAACAAACATTATTAGCTGGTTGTCCGCCTAGGTTATGAGTTAATCCTATTGAGGGATTCTTTAGCTGTCTCTTATCTGCCCTGCCTTGAAGCTGAAGATACATTTCATAAATCATTCTCAAACCTGAAGCACCTATAGGATGTCCGAAACATTTTAATCCGCCATCTATTTGACAAGGAATAGGTCCATCAGCGTCATAAAACCCATCCATAACATCTTTTACGGCCTGTCCTTCTTCAGATATGAAAAGGTCTTCCATTGTTACTAATTCAGTAACAGAGAAACAATCATGCACTTCCATCATTGATATCTCTTCTCTTGGTTTTGTAATACCCGCTTCAGCATAAGCTTTTTTTGCAGCTATTCTAACTGTATGAAAATAAGAACCATCCCAGGTATTGTGATGAGATTCTAGGCCATTAGAAACCGATAATTGAAGTGCCTTAACACTTATAAGATTATCTTTGCCAAGACTTTTAGCTATTTCTGGAGTTGTAACGATAGCTGCAGCAGCTCCATCTGAAACACCACAACAATCAAAAAGTCCAAGAGGTTCGGCAATCATTGGTGCATTTAATACTTGCTCTTCCGTAACTTCCTTTTGAAGATGAGCTTTTGGGTTTTTTGCGCCATTAGCATGACTTTTTACAGATACATGAGCTATAGCTCTTTTCATATCTTCAGCTGAAACACCGTGTTTAGCTCTATAAGCTGAAGCTAATTGTGCAAAGTTACCAGGTGCAGATCCTGAAGGACCAATTTGAGGACCAAAAGTACCATAATTTGTTGCTGGTAAACCTCCGTAACCTGTATCTTTTAATTTTTCCATACCAAGGGCAATTGCTATATCAGCAGCACCAGCTGCAACTGCATAAACAGCACCCCTTAATGCCTCAGATCCCGATGCACAATAGTTTTCTACTCTAGTTACAGAAATATTTGGAAGCCTTAAGGCTATTGACATAGGTGTACCACCTTTACCTGCGCCAATATCATCTATATGATGAGAAAACCATGCAGCATCAAGCTGATTTGGTTCTATTCCAGCATCATCAAGAGCCTCAATATAAGCCTCGACCATAAGGTCATCTGCGCTAGTATCCCATCTTTCACCAAATTTTGAGCAACCCATTCCTAAGATTGCAACTTTGTCCTTAATTCCAGAAGCCATAAAATTCTCCGTTTCGTTTAATTTTTATTATCATAATTCACTTTAAATAGGTACAGCTTTCCAAAAATACCTTGTAAAGCCTCTTGCTTCATCAATAGCCTTTATTCGAAAAACCATTTTAACATCTTTGCCTGATTCTATTTCACCTTCTCCAACATCTGTGAAATCCATCATAATCCTTCCACCTTCTTCAAAAGATACAATTCCATAATAATTAGGAGGATTTACTGAAAATGAAAGGTAATCTGCTGACCATGAAAGTATATTTGCTTTCTTTTCAGCAAGTTTATAAGGCTCTTGTGTGTCGATATCAGGACTATTTGGGCTTACAGATATTCTTGATGCAGGAAATTGTATTGTTCCTGTTTTAGAACATTTACCACCAACAAGACCTATAATAGCATCATTGTGCCTATAAAGAGTTGTTAGGGCTGTTTTCCTATCAATTTCACCTCTCATACCTTTTTCCCATTTAACAAGATCATTAAAAGTTAAATATTTCATATAGTTAGTCTCTTCAACACCATTATCCAAAAGTGTTGAAATAGATTCATTATTTTTAAATTTGCTGATTAAATTAGTAGTTTCAAGAAGAATTGCGTCCCCACCTCCTCCAAATGAACAAACTAATATCTTCTCATTTGGTTCAGCATTCTCTAGAACATGAGTTAACATTAATAGAGGGTGAGCTGATCCAGAATCACCAACATTTAATGCCAAATTATCAACAACATTTTCAGGATCTATACCGCAAATTTTAGAAATTGTTTGTGGTACTCTAGGAAAAATACATGGGAGTATAAATTTCTTTATTTCTGAGGGGTTTATATCATTTTCTTTAAGTAAATTATTAATTAG
This sequence comes from Rhodobiaceae bacterium, assembly GCA_002726005.1. Lineage (GTDB taxonomy): Bacteria > Pseudomonadota > Alphaproteobacteria > MED-G09 > MED-G09 > AG-430-B22. The sequence continues at coordinate 6,336 of PBRS01000013.1, read as the reverse complement.
TTTAGGAATAATTTTTAAATAACCCTCATCTCTGATCCACCTTTCTTCCCAATTATAATCAAATTCTTCATTTGGAGCTCGAAAATGATCGACAAAATCAACTGAAACTGATGATGTAGCCAATACTTTTGCAATAATATCTTTATTACTTATTCCAATAGCAGCCGAAGCATCACCAAAATCAAGTTCCTGTGAGCTTCCAACTCTCGATTTTCTTTTATCAGAAGATAAAACAAGAGAATAATCGCTTTTACCCGATTGAACTGATGAAATGGCATTTATCAAGGCTGTTGTACCGCATTTTAAAGTTGATGATATATCAGTACATTGTGTTGATTCTTCAAGTGTTAGTGCGGCTCTGACTATCCCTGAATTTAATCTGTCTGCAAATGGCATTGTAGTAGAAGCTAAAAATACATTATCAACATGTGATCTATCGTCTTCTGGACCAAGTAATCTTCTAGCGGCTTCAACAGACATAGTTACGCTATCTTCATCCCAATTAGCCATTGATCTTGTTCCTTTACCCTTCCCCATAAGGTTTGGAGCAAGCCAAGCATTAGATTCTGCAACGCTTTTTCTTAATAATCTTAACTTTGGTATATAACCAACTATAGATGAAATACCTACTTCACTCATAATTACTCCCTGAATTTAATATATGAAGTTTATTTACAGCAAATTAATCTTAATATTGAAAGAGTTTTTTTAACTTTTAAATAAGTTGGCATGATCCACTAATGCGGCTCTTATTTCCTTAGAATTTAAGCAAGGCTTTTCAAAAGGAATATAATAGATAACTTTATTAGATTTTATGTAATATCCATCAATATTTATACCAATCATTGAGCAAGCTTCGTCTTTTATATCGTGAAATCCCTTCAAACAAGAAATAACCACATCATTATGATCTTCATTCATATGATTAATCATAGAAACCTCTTCTTCGCTCCAATCAGGATTATTTAATTGCCAATTCTTATCATTTAACCAAGCTATTTCTCCAAAACCACCAATCCATCTAATTTTGTTAGGATTCATTTTATAAAAATTAAAATCATGGGTTTGCGAGTATTTTTTACTTTCTGGCAAAAATTTAAAAAAGCGTTCCTCACATTTATTGTAATCATTAGATTCAACTTTTTGAAAATGACCCATAATACTTAATCTAGAGCTATTTTGCTTATCCCCATCTTTGTTTGTATTAAATATTGTAATGCATGATTTAGAGTTATTATGGATATTTTTTGTATGTTCGGCTAAATCACTTGCGTATATGTATACTGATCTATTTTGATCAGTTATGTAAGTTATGAAACTGCCAAAAGGAAATTCTTCAAATTTTTTTGATAATGTAGACAAAATCGCCATATTACTTCCTCGAAGTAAAGAAATAGCATCATTTTCATATTTAATTTTATTAAGCATATTAGATATAATTTACATTAATTTTGTTATCAATAATATCCACTTTAAATGTTAACTCAAAAACATCTTCTAAAATATTTTTATTAATAATATTTAAGGGTTTATCATAGGCAAATAATTCTCCATTTTTAATTATTGCAATATAATCAGAAAAATTAAAAGCCAAATTAAGATCGTGTAAAATCAACAATATACCAACCCCATCATTCGCTAATTTCTTTAACATATTCATTAATTTTATTTGATGAGATAAGTCTAGATTTGATGTGGGTTCATCTAACATAAGATATCTTGAATCTTTATTACCTGACTCTCGCCATAACTGTATTAGTGATCTTGCGAAATGAACTCTTCTTTGCTCGCCGCCAGATAAAGTGTTAAATTTTCTTTTTTCTAGGTGAGCAATCTCACAATCATTTAAGACACCGATAATTGCGTTATTAATATTATTGGAATATCTTATATTACCTTTATCAAGCCATCCCATTTCAACGATATCTCTTACACTAAAGTCAAAAACAATAGGCTGGTTTTGAGACATCACACTTCTTATAAAAGCTCTTTCTTGTATCGATATATTTTTTATATCTGTATTATCATAAAATACATTACCTAAGTTTGACTCAATATCTCCAGATAAAATATTTAATAAAGATGATTTTCCAGCGCCATTAGGACCAAGAATAGATAAAATCATTCCTTTTTTAATCTCAATATTAATATCTTCTAAAATACTCTTATCGTTATATTTAAGAGAAACTTTCTCTGAATAAATACTCATGCTTTATTTATCCTAAATATTAACCATAGAAAAAAAGGTGATCCAATTGCACTTGTTATTAATCCTACTGGAAGTTCTGCTGGCTGGATTAATGTTCTAGCTAATAAATCAGCTATAACCATAAGAGAAGAGCCTAATAATGCAGACCCTATAATAACATAAGAGTGATTTACTCCAGCAATTAATCTAACTAAATGAGGAACAACTAAACCAACAAATCCAATCATTCCTGATAAAGCAACACTTGCTCCTACAGTTGCGGCAGATGTAAAAATTACCCTATATTTTAACTTCTGAACATCAATGCCAAGACTTTTTGCCTCAGACTCTCCTAATTGTAAGATATCTAAGTCTCTAAGAACTGGTGATAGAAAGAAAAATGCTATAATTATAATAAAAACTGCTGGCAATAATAAAGGCCATGTAATTCCTCCAAAACTACCCATAGTCCAAAAAGTTAAACCTCGCAGTTCAGAGTCTGTGCTTATAAAAGTAAGAATACCTATACCAACAGAAGCAATTGCATTAATAGCAATACCAACAAGAAGCATATATGTTACTCCTTGATGACCAAATCCTTTTGTAAGAAGGAAAAGTAAGAAAATTACTACACCTGAACCAATACATGCAGCAATTGGAAGTAAAAAAGTGGAGAGTACAAATTTTGAAAATATNGTTGAACCAAAAACAATTATNATTGAAGCNCCTAAAGCTGCTCCAGCTGAAACACCTATAAGACCTGGGTCTGCCAATGGATTNCTAAATAAACCTTGTAAACAAGCNCCTGAAATNGCTANGCTNGAACCAACTAANCATGCAAGGATAACCCTTGGAATNCTTATTTCAAAAAAAATAGTCTTTTCAATATGTGTTGTCTCTCCTTTAANTAGAGAAATAAAAGAAAAATCAAAACTACCNTTTGAAAAAGCTATAATTAAAATGAGAATTAAAACAGAAAGAAATATAAAAAGCGATAATGCCTGCTTACCTGAAAGAAAACTTAAATTTAAGCCCAATATAGTTTTTTCATTCATTATGATTTCCACTAAAAATATTTGATAATTTTAAAGCTGAAAATATTGTTCTAGGACCAAAACCAAGCATTTCCATACCATCTAAAGCAATAATATTTCTATTTTTTGCTGCTGGAGTATATTTAATAGCAGGATGATCAAATAATTTATCTAAATCTGCATATGAGTGTGAACCTCTATTAGAAATCAAAATGTAATCAGGAGAAGCATTTATGATAGATTCAGTACCTACAGGTTTCCATCCATCAAAACCATCAAATGCATTTGTTGCTCCTGTCATCTCAATAAAACCATTGGCAGATGTTTCTCTTCCTGATACCACAGGTGTTCCACTATCCATATTTAAGATAAACATAACTTTAATATCAGCTAAAATTGGATTAGCTGATATTTTTTTCAATTCTTTAATTGATGGGTTAATCAATTCATCAATTAGCAAATGTGTATGATTTTCTTTATTTATAATTTTACCTATACATTCAATTTTTTGAACAATACCTTCAGATGTATGTTTTTCTTTTATAATATTGATATTAAGTCCCGTTCTTCTAATTTGCTCAATAACACTAGGAGGACCCATATCATCTTCTCCTATTATCAATGTTGGTTTCAGAGATAGTATTCCTTCAGCAGATAAATTTCTTACATAACCTATTGATGGATATTCTTTTGTTTCTTCTGGATAGTTTGAAGTTAAATCGACAGCGATAATGTTACTTTCATATCCTAAAAAAAATAAAATTTCCGTTATTGATCCGCCTGCAACTGTAATTCTAGATGAATTATTGGCCTTATCACAGTTATCGTAAGGCAATGTATCAGAGGTAAATGATATAAATACCAAGGTTACTATAATGATTTTTCTTAACATATTGAAATTAAGCAGATATTAATGTAAATGTAAATGCGAATGAGAATCATTCTCATTATCAATTAACCATATAAGGAAACTCAATGTATAAAATAATATTATGTTTAATTGCCCTAATCTCGTTGTCTGTAAATGTAAAAGCTAATAATACATCAGATATTTCAAATAATAGCCTAGTAAATATAGAAGAAATAACAGTTATATCTTCAAGAGCCCCTATTCCCTTAAGTGAAGTAATAGGTTCAGTTTCAGTAATTAAATCAGATGAAATTGAGAAGAGAATTGCAAATAATATTGTTGATTTAATTGAAAATACTATTGGGGTATCAGCGCCAAGAAGTGACGGATATGGAAGAATATTCAACGAAGGATTTAGAATTCGGGGTCTCGGAGGTAAAAGAGTAAATGTACTTATTGATGGCGTAAGAATACCGGATTCTTATGTTGGTTATGGTAGAGATGTAGTTGATGTTGATCTCGTAAAGAAAGTTGAGATTTTAAAAGGTCCGAGTTCAGCCCTTTATGGATCAGATGGGTTAGCCGGAGCAATTTCTTATACTACAAAAGATGCATCAGATTTAGCGTCTAGAGGCAACCCTTATTACTCGGCAACAGTTTCATATGACGACTCTTCTGATTCAACAAAAGTTGGTTTAATGTCTGCTTTCGTAGGAAATAATATTGAAGGCCTTATTCAAATTACTCGTCGAGATACAAATGAAAGAAAACTTCATAATAATACAGAAATTGAACCAAATAGTATGACAGGTGAGTCTAATAGTGTACTTGCAAAGATTAAATTTCTACTAAATGAAAATATTGATGTTACATTTGTTGCTGATGTACAAGAATGGAAAAATGATTGGGATTTAACAACTGAAACAGGTTTTAGTTTTTTTCCTACCCCTATTCAAACTTCTTCTGCATTAGGGTTAGATGATTCAACAAGACATAGGTATTCAATAGAATTAGGGTTCACTAGAGAAAATATTTTATTTGATGAAGGAAGAATAACTGCTTTTACTCAAAAAACTGATCAAGACCAAATTACAGATAAATCGAAATTAATTTTTGAAATGGGAATGAGAGCAAGACCAACGCCCTATGCAGAATTTCAAAACTTTCAATTTAATCAAGAAATATATGGATTTTCTTCCGAATTTTTTAAGGAAATAGGAAATCAGTCTAGAATAAAACATCAAATTGTATATGGATTTGAATATGAGTCTATAGAAGTAGAAAGACCAAGATATCGATATGAAACAAATCTTATAACTAGACAATTAAATTACAATATTGGTGGTCACACATATCCTGATAAAACATTTCCAGATACGGAGACAGTTAGACAGGGGGTTTATTTTTCTGATCGAATTGAAATTACATCAAAAGCTAGTGTTGTTATTGGAGCAAGGTATGACTCTTATGAGCTCAAACCTTCAGTAGATGAACTTTTTAATAGAAGCAATGTTGCAAGAAATGCATTGTCATATATTGACGATAGCGCAGTTTCAGGAAAATTAGGATTTATATATGATATTAATGATAGTATATCAGTATTTGCACAATATGCAGAAGGTTTTAGAAGCCCAGATTATGAGAGTGCAAATATTTCTTTTACTAATTATGCCTTTTATTACAGCGTAGCGCCGAATCCAAATCTTGATTCTGAGGAAAGTGATGGCTATGAAATTGGCTTGAGAGGGAATAATATTTTAGGCTCTTCGAGATTGAATTGGTCATTAGTTTATTATGAAAATGATTATGAGGATTTTATAGACACTCAACTAACTGGTAGATCACCAAGAGGCATAAGTATCTATCAGTATGTCAATCTTAATGATGTTACGATTGATGGTTTTGAGCTTGAGGTACAAGCATTAATAAATGAAAATTATTCGTTATATGTTGGTTATTCTAATAGTGATGGTGAGCAAAATGGAGAAAAGTTAATTTCTATTAATCCTGATCAAACAATAATAGGTTTAAATTGGAACTCTGATACAGGAAGATTTAATATTAGGGGCTTTGCTAATATCACTGAAGGTAGTATTGATGGTTTAGCTCCTGTTTGCGGAAGATCAGGTTGTAGTAATCTTGTTGAAACACCTGGAAGAGCTACGTTTGATTTATTTTTCAATGCAAATATTAGTGATAACATTGCGCTTAATATGGCAATTAGAAATATAACAAACGAAAAATTTTATGACTGGGCATCTATA